>NZ_QTLR01000011.1:0-31495 GCF_003602765.1 Veillonella sp. AF36-20BH | reverse complement strand
TGAGCCAGGATCAAACTCTCCAAGATACCTTGAAGCTATTTGAATAGCTCATTATTTGTTATCGTTACTTTTAAGTAACTTTGAATTATGGTTGGTTTTGACTATGTCAAAACCCGCACTCTGGCATATGTTCAATCATATGATTGATTACCTATCATTGTTCAGTTTTCAAAGATCTGTTATCAATTTGCACTACTTCATTATTAAGTACTGTCGTAATTGACGACTTGATTATAATAACATTATGACCACTTTCATGTCAACACATTTTATAATCTTTTTTGAAGTTCATTTTAAACCTCTAAGTGTATTGCTACACTCATTAAGAAACAGCCGCTCAAACGACTGTATGCATATTATAGTACAATGAAAATATAATCGCAACCCCCAATTCTCAATTTTACAAAATCTTCATTTTATTTTCATTTTTAATCATAAACCTAATAATTGATTTTACACAATTAATCATGTACAATGTAGCTGTAATAAAGAACTTCCAGCACAAATTAGTTTTCTTTTATTAGCGTTTACCAATATGAATATTACATTATTGTAAGGAGATTGAGTATGAAACTATCAAAACATTTATTATCAAAAGCTGTAGCTATAGCTGCTATATGTGCTACTATGGGAACTACCACATTAGCTGCACCACAGGGCACATTTGATACTTCAGAAATTAATATTACTGGTCAAG
The DNA here is from genome assembly GCF_003602765.1 of Veillonella sp. AF36-20BH. Lineage (NCBI taxonomy): Bacteria > Bacillati > Bacillota > Negativicutes > Veillonellales > Veillonellaceae > Veillonella > Veillonella sp. AF36-20BH. The sequence goes on along the minus strand of NZ_QTLR01000011.1, from coordinate 30,798 downwards.
CGTCTCGATCTGTAGCACCTAACTATGCGATTTTAACACTTGGTATTACAAGCCAAAATACCAATATCAATGCTGCAAAATCTAATAATGATCGTATTATGAGTAATTTAATTAGTCAATTAGCTAACTTAGGTGTTGCAAAAAAAGACATCTATACATCTAGCATTTCCATCAATCCAACGAGCAACTATCAAGACGGCAAACGCATCAATACAGGTTACAATGTATCAAATCATGTAACAGTTAAGATCAATAACCTTGATAACGTAGGAAAGGTTGTCGATGCCGCTGTTAGCGCTGGTGCTAACGACATCAACAACCTTTCATTCCAAAATGATGTGTCTCAACAATTATCTGATTCTTTAACTACAGAAGCGATTCAAAACGGTCGCCATAAAGCAGAAGTTATCGCAGCTGCCCTCGGTCGTACATTGGGACCAGTAAAAACTGTTTCCATTAGCACAACTGAAACTAGCACAATGGACTCTGGTTACTATCGTAACCCAGTAATGCTAAAAGCAGCTCTCGAAACTACTACGCCTGTAGAAAAAGGCTCTTTAATAGTTTCACAAGACGCTAACATCACTTATTATCTACAATAGAATTTTCCGGTACCACACCTTCGTGTACAGCTACAATGCCGCCTGTCAATTCATGATAGGTGGCATTTTCATATCCAAGAGATTTCCAGATTTCTAAAATCTCACTTTGATGCGGGTATCTACGTAAAGATTCTGGAAGCCATGCATAGGAAGAGTTATCTTTGCTCAATTTTCCTATAATAGGCAATATATATGAAAAATAGAAGTTATATAACTGTTTAAACCCAAACATACTTGGTTTTGCAAGTTCTAACACCACAACCTTCCCCCCTGGTTTTACCACGCGTTGCATTTCAGACAATACCTGCTTAATATCTGGAACATTTCGCATTGCAAAGCCACTCATTGCAGCATCAAATGTATTATCCTCATATGGTAAGGCCATGGCATCACCTTGTACTAAATTTACTTGATTAAGTAAACCAGCAGCCTCAATACGAACACGACCTTGATTTAGCATTTCACTATTAAAGTCTAATGCCTCTACCTTCAAAGTGGGCTCTTGACGTAATGCTTCCTTCGTAAATACACAAGTGCCACATGCCACATCAAGTACATATTGGTGAGGACCGATATTCATCGCTTTTACAGAGAATTTACGCCAAAAATAATCTTGTCCAAAGCTTAACACCGTATTCATTAAGTCATAGTTTTTTGCAATATTAGAAAAAACGCCTTGTACAAATTTCTCTTTATCTGCATACGTTTTAAATTCTTTAGTATTCATTATGGACCTTTCACAAATCAAGAACTATGTTCAAGAATTATATATGGCATAGTATACCACACTATAGGAACGCTAAAAAGAATCCTAATATATATACTCTATATAATGACTATGTAATATATACATACCTACTAAAAACACTGGTATTTAGTATTTTCCGCTACATAATATAAAACTAAACACACATATCTATTTTTTACCTATATTCATAATAAATATATACGACTATCGATTATAATATCTATTGCCACCATTTCATGTTCGTTGTATAATGACATATGTCCATGTTGAAAGGATACTTTATCATGGGATTTTATTTGTTTTTATATAAGTATTGGAGTGTACTATGAATCGATTTGTAAAATCAATCAATAGAGTCAGTCTAATCCAACAAATTATCATAGGTTTGATTATTGGTATTTTAACTGCTCTTTATGTGCCCGATGTGGCCAATGAACTTGCTTTATTAGGAGTCCTCTTCGTTGGAGCGCTAAAAGGTATCGCCCCTATCCTCGTATTTTTCTTAGTAATTGCTGCGATTAGTAAACATCGCTCTGGACAAAAAACAGGTATGGGCTCTGTTATAACCTTATATTTACTAGGTACATTCCTATCTGCGGCTTTAGCAGTAATCGTAAGTTTCTTTTTCCCTACTACATTACACCTAGCAGCAGGTGCAGCCGATGCCGCACCACCTCAAGGTATCGTAGAGGTTATGACAACATTACTAAAAAATGTAGTTGATAATCCTGTAAAAGCATTAATGACTGCTAACTACATCGGTATTTTAGGTTGGGCACTTATCATTGGTGGTGCTTTACGCCATGCACCGATGAATACGAAGGAAGTTATGGAGTCCATTGCACAAGCTATTACTACTGTAGTAGGTTGGATCATTCGATTCGCCCCTCTTGGTATTATGGGCCTTGTAGCAGAATCCATTGCTACTAACGGCATCGAAGCCTTGATTGGGTACTTTCAATTACTCGTATTATTACTTGGTTCTATGATCTTTGTAGCACTAGTAATCAATCCAATTTTATCCTTTATTTACCTTCGTCGTAATCCATACCCATTGGTATTCAAATGCTTACGAGAATCTGCAATCTATGCGTTCTTTACACGTAGTTCTGCTGCAAACATTCCCGTAAACCTTGATTTAGCCAAACGATTGAAACTTAATCCAGATATGTATTCCGTATCCATTCCATTAGGAGCTACAATCAATATGGGTGGTGCAGCAATTACAATCACAATCATGACATTAGCTGCGGCGCATACATTAGGTATCGTTGTAGATATTCCTACCGCAATCCTATTATCTGTTATTGCCACTATAGGTGCATGTGGGGCTTCCGGTGTTGCAGGCGGTTCCTTGTTACTCATTCCATTGGCTTGTTCCCTATTCGGTATATCCAATGATGTAGCAATGCAAGTTGTAGGCGTAGGCTTTATTATCGGGGTATTACAAGATTCCACGGAAACTGCACTTAACTCTAGCACAGATATCCTCTTCACTGCTACTGCTGATTATGCAAAACGCGGTTATCATCAAGATTGGAACTAAAATTTTTTTAGACGGTCCTTTGGGACCGTCTTTTTTTTGTAAACTAATTGTACATTCTTTTATAGGACTTTGTGAAAGTTACATATATCCGCGCCTCTTAATTTTCTGGAAATAATATTATGTATTTGGATAAACTAAATATAAACTTTCACCAATCACTAACAAACTATATTGATTTTCTTCAATGTAGTGGTATAATATAGTTAATGATAATAACTATTAGTAGATATATAGGAAGGAATCAACATGAAACAATACGATATTATTGTAGTTGGTACAGGCGGCGCAACCATCGTAGCTGATGCTGCGCTCAAAAAAGGCCTTAAAGTGGCAGTCATAGAAAAAGGTAAATTTGGTGGTACATGTCTAACTCGCGGTTGTATTCCTACAAAAGTTATGGTTACAGCAGCTAATGCAATTCAAGAAACAAAAGAATTCAAAAAAATTGGCGTTAACGTTGGACCTGCTACTATGGACTGGCATACTGTGTCCAAGCGTACTTGGCATAAAATTGACGAATCTGCAGGCATCTATGATTATTACAATGCCTATGACAACGTAGATGTGTATCGTGGTGCAGCAAGCTTTGTATCTGATAAAGTGATGAACATCCATCTTAACGATGGGTCTGGCATTGTAGAAATTACAGCGCCTACAATTATCCTTGGTACTGGTGGCTATAGTAATGTACCTAATGTACCAGGTCTTCAAGAATCAGGGTTCCTTACTAGTGAAAGTCTCTTTGGTGATAAATTCCCTAAACAGCCATATAAATCCCTTGCTGTACTTGGTGCGGGTCCGATTGGTGTTGAGTTCGCTCATGTATTTGATTCCGCTGGTACAAAAGTAACAATTCTACAACATAATGTACGTTTAGTTCCTAAAGAAGATGCAGATATATCGGAACACTTGCTTAACAACTACAGAGAACGTGGTATTAACGTACTTCTAAACCAAGACACTGTTGAAATCCGCCAAGAGGATGGCCTTAAAGTAGTAGTTACTAAAGATCGTACTACTGGCGAAATTACAGAAACTAAAGTTGAAGAAATCCTTGTAGCTGCAGGTATCCATCCAGCTGTGGAAGAACTTCACCTAGAAAATACTGGTATTGAAACACGGCCTAAAGGCTGGATCAAAACTAACGAATTTTTAGAAACATCCGTTGATGGTATCTACGCTTTAGGTGATGTCAATGGGGAGCCGGCATTCCGTCACCGTGCAAACTACGAAGCAGATATCATTGCTCACAATCTCTTCTATGCAACAAGTGAAGATGATTACCGTTGGGCAAGGTATGATACATTACCAAAAGTTACTTTCTCCTATCCTGAAGTTGGTAGTGTAGGTCTCACAGAGGCTGAAGCTATCAAAGCGGGTTACAATGTAGGAGTTGGGAAGAACTTCTACTCCTCCACTGCAAAAGGCTATGCAATGGGTATCAACCCTGGAGATATAAACGATGGATTTGTAAAAATTGTGGTAGATAAAGACACCAACCATATCCTTGGTATGCATGTCGTAGGTCCTCAAGCCTCTATCCTCTTCCAGCCTTATGTGAACCTTATGAATAGTGGTGTAACTCCGTTGACAGCAATCAACGAAGAAATTGCTTCTGAACGCACTAAACGTTTACGTGAAAAAGGTATTACTCGTGAAATGGACCCTAGATCCGTTATCACTGTAGGCGAAACTATGAGCCCACATCCATCCCTCGTCGAGGTTATCATGTGGACACAAGTGTACTACGAAAATCGTTGGTAATACAACTATAGTTATAAATAATAAAAGGACTAAACCTAGGCGCAGTCCTTTTGTTGCAAACATATCTATTGTAAAAAAAATATTCTAACATAAGAGCACTATCAACCGATATTTTATAGTATTGGAATCGCAAAAAAGAGCCAAAGGCATTGCCTTCGGCTCTTTTCTTATTAATCATCAATAGATAGGTTAGCGGCCCATATCTATATCAGAACCCCAAACGAGATTTGTTTTACGACCATCGAAGCCTTGATCTGGCTCAGGTGGTAATTTATAGGATTTAGATTGTTCTACATAAGCACCTGTCTCAGCATCTACTGTAACAACTACTTTTTTACCATCTTGATGCATAGTCACATAGTATAAAACTTTACCATTATGAGCTTCAATTTTCCAGCCCTTCATAACAGCATCATTTCCAAGTTGTTGTTTTGCAACACGTTCTGCTTGCGTTGATTCAATAACTTTATCTTTATTGAAAATCTCACCAATAACTTTCTTAGGTTTGCCCCCCTCTTCCATATCAGAAGCATTACCAGTGATTACATCAATTTTCATCTTGTACTGATGATACTTACTATAACCAACTACTTTATAACCATAGTTCAAGTCATTAGAGTTGAGCTCTACAGAATGAAGCGCCGCATTAGGATAGCGATTTTGGAAAATAGTTCCAATTTGGCTCATAGTCATAACTATGGACTCGCCAGGTGCACGTTTTACAGAAATATCCGTACTTGTTTCAGGCTTTGTTTTGCGTGCATCTGCCACACTTGGTGTAGCAACGGATAACATGCCCACTGCTAATACCCCCGTTAATGCCATAGAAATCAACTTTTTATTCATTATAATCCTCCTACTAGATATCATGTTTCTATTAATCAAACTATTAGTACACTAGAATTTCTATAAGTTCATGCTATATTCAGCAACACGAAAAATATGTAAATAGTCATATCATTTAGACAATATACTATAAACCTTCATTAGATGCAAGTCGTCCATCTACATCAGTCATAATCAATTTATAGCATGTAGCCACTAAAGGTACACCGATCAACATACCAGTAACCCCCATCAAACTACCGCCTACGATAACAGCAGCAAATACCCACAAACCTGGTAATCCAACAGAGTTACCTACAATTTTAGGATAAATAAAGTTACTTTCAATTTGATGTAGTATCTCCAGAATAATTACATAGATAAGAGCATCCATAGGGCTAACAGTAAGTAGCATAACGGCTCCAATGATACCACCAACATAAATACCTAATAGTGGAATCAAACCAGTTAGACCAATTACACAGGCAATCGTTGTAGCATATTCAATATTAAATAGCCATAAAGTAATACCTACCATCACGCCTAGAACCAAGGCATCTATAAACTGACCTACAAAAAAATTACTGAATGTTTGAACTGCTACACGAGTTACATAACTAACTCGACTTACCCACTCATCTGATGCATAAGCCTTTAATATACGTTTACCTTGTAACATAAGGCGTTCCTTATCAAGCAACATATAAACAGCAAAAATTAAGCCAAGACCTATGTTCAAAGTCCAAGACAATACGGTGCCCATTGCATTTACAATATATGTGCCACCTTTTGTCCCCCATTCACGAGTATATTTAGCAATATTCTCTCCACTTAGGGCATCTATAATCGTTTGATTCGACGCCATTGGAATGGTTTCTGTAATATGTTGCATCCATGTTTGGAAATCCGTATACAATTGCGGTGATGCAGCTACAATAATCGACATAGAATGAATCAATTGAGGTAAAGCCATCCGAGCAATAAAATACACAATAACACTAATTGTTACAAAGGATAGCAAAAGACTCAACGGGCGACGTATTTTATACTTCCATCCAGAGTCACACTTAGGCCATAGCCATCGTTCATAACGAACGACTAGAATATCCAATACGAAAGCAATACAAGCACCCACAATGAGCGGAACAAAAGCCGTAAAGATAGCGTCAAGACCACTAGCAATATCACTTATACGTAGTGCCATCATAATCATAATGCCCGCTAGTATAATAGCTCCTATGAGCTGTTTGTAATATTTGAATTCTTTCATAATAACCTACTTCACATAACACTATTAATAAGCTACACCTATATAACTATACGATTCTCACATCGCATACATTACCAAAGCATAATGAACATTGTATGACCTAGGATTGTATGCAATTTTAGTATAACACAAAAGTCCACCTTATCGCATGCTCGAATTCTCGATAAACAAGAGAGCATGATTGAAGGTGGACTTATTGTAGGCCTAATCTAGATTAGTCTAGAGATTAGCGATGAATATAAACGTCTACACGACGGTTTTCAGCTTTACCTGCTGCTGTAGAGTTAGTTGCAACTGGTTTAACATCACCATTAGCAATACCGATAAGACGATCGGCAGATACACCATGGTTAACTAAATATTGAGCCACATGTTGTACGCGGCGTTCAGACAAAGCAATATTGTATTGTGGATTTGCATCAGTATCAGCGTTACCCATCAACTTAACTTGGTCTTGAGAATATTGGTTAGCAGCATTTACAGCAGCTGTTAAGTTTGGATATTGGTCCGCACGAGCAACATCTTGGTCGGAGTCAAAGTAGATAGATTGTACATAGTAGTCCAATTTAGGAGTTTTATATGCAGGCGCTTCTACAGTAGGAGCTGGATCCGGAGTGTATACAGGAGCTGGCGCTGGAGTGTATACAGGAGCTACGGATTTATGACCGCCGAAACGGTAAGATAATCCTACTACAGGACCTTGGAAGGAAATATTGGACTTATCATCACGTTTAGTATTGATATAACGATACCCTGCATTAATATCCCAGTCTTGGTTAACTTTATAACCTAAACCTGCTTCCCAAGTAGTAGTTCTCTTAGTCCCTACACCCGCTTTACCATAAACGTCTACTTTGGAGCCAAGGTTAGCTTTACCAATTACACCTAATTGAGCAATATTATTTGCTTTAGGGAATGCATCACCAGAAATGTGAGCATAACCGCCATATACTGCGAAATTTTTGTTCAAGGATTGAACCAAATTAACTTCTTGCATTCTGTCACTATAGCTCATACCGTTATATTTATCGTTCAAACCATGGTATTGGTATTGCAACGCTGTTTTATCTGTGAAAGCGTATGTTACACCACCATCAAAGTTCCATTTTGCATCAGAAGTCCAAGCTTTAGTTTTTGCTTTAGAATCAGACGCACCAAGATCAACTTGAAACTCACCTTTATTGAATTGAGTTTGAGGAGTTGCACCTGCTACGGACACACCTACAGCAGCAACTGCCACTAAAGCTAATAATTTTTTATTCATTATAATTCCCTCCAAAAACAGCCCTTATAATACTTAGGCTTTGGTAATAATATTCTTATATTTTACACAATTTTTCAATATAATTCAACATTCTTCATGAATATTTGATGAATTTTTAATCATATCTATCTATAAATATTATAAATATAAATATTTAAACCCTCTCTATTGCCGAATCACTGCGATTCTCTGCACATATTACATTCCCGAAATTATAATACTATTTATCTTTTTTAAGATTCTCTAACAATAATAAAATTACTGGTCTTATAAGTTCATCAAAATCATTATTATATATACTAATAGATCTAACTATAATTGAACGAATAAAAGCTCCCTTATGCACTAAGGAAGCTTTTATCATTTCATATGTATATCCCTTACATATATACGTGAAATCAGAAGTTTCTGGTCAGATAACACATTCCCCAATGTGTCATTTTTTTCACATTACGTATTGTACATCAAAAATTTTTAATAGACAAAAGTTTATTCACTTCTTTTTCATGAATCCTTCTAAAACTTTCAATGTGAAAAAGAATTTACATCTCATTAAACAACCTTATGTTGCCATGTTCCTCGAATAAATCTCAAATAAGAACAACATAATCTTAGAGACTGATCGAAGCACAAAGATAACCATGCCCCAAAAAGCCCTAAACCTAGTGTAATGCACAATAAATAAGTAATAATAGGACGAATAATCGCTACACTCACAAGGGAATATTTCATAATATAATATGTATCCCCTGCCCCTTTTAACACACCAGAATATACTTGCTGTAATGCTTGAGGGAATGCTGCGATAGCCATAATGCCCATCAAAGCGGCTGAAAGTGTAACAACATCACTTTCACGAGTATATAACTGTACTAAAAAATCACCAGGGCCAATAAAGATTAATGCACTTACAAGGCCCACGACTAGACCAATACGAGCACCAATTTTCCCATAAGTACGTGCAATATCCGGTCGCTTGTGTCCAAGACTTTGACCCGTATGTGATGCACCTGCAAATCCAAGACCCATCGCAAAATAATAAAATATATCCATTAAATTCATACATACGTAATGTGCTGCTAAAGGTACCGCACCTAAGGAAGCAACAATCATAGTGTATGTATACATACCAAATCGTTCAAAGAACTGTTCCCCTAAAGAACTGCCACCTACATGAAACATCGTATGAAGTACAGGTCTTTCAAAAGTCCATTTCGACGAATGTCGTAAAGTCAAACCCGTTGTAGTATGTTGTGCGATAGTCCGCAATAACAATAATGCAATAATAGCACTACTGATCATGGTAGATACACCTGCACCCATAACACCAAGTTCAGGGAAGAAACCAATACCATAAATCAAGAAGAAATTCATTATCGTATTCAAAATATTCCCTACTACATTAGATTTAAAAATGACCTTGGTATTACCATATCCAATGAGTGCAGCCCCTACGATTTGGCTAAAGGATTGAAAGATTAAGCTAATAACTATGAAACGACCATACCAAACAGCCGTTTCAATATAGCTATCTTCAGCCCCCGTAAATCGTAGAATATGCTCTAAGTTCAAGAAGCATATCAATAATAACGGTACATAAATTAAAAAATTCAATAAAATAGACTGCTTAAGTACAGCATTCATGCCATCTACATCACCTTCACCATGACGACGAGCTATAATTGCCGTCACGGCTATAGATAAAGCTCGACAAAAGATGAGCATTACCATCTCAGGTTGTCCCATAATGCCTACTGAAGCAAGCGCTGACGCACCTAGGGCACCAACCATCGCCAAATCGATGGCCGTCATAAATTGTAACATCAAACCTTGTAAGGTAGCTGGCCAAGCTATTTTTAAATAATTACCATATAGTTGCTTCGTAGTTCCTACAGGTCCTAATCGTTCTGCAACAGGCAACATAGTATCTATTGAAAGCCATCGTTGTATACGGTCTAACATCCTATCTCCTATTCATGTAAGATCATATAGTAAAGGTATTACTTCACCTCTTATATCTATTGTATTATATCATACAACATATGAGAAGTCATTCATATATTATGTATTTCAAATAAGAATTTATATCAAAATAGCAAAAAAGAACCTCTTATGCGAAATGTATATACCCTATCAAGTACAACAGTGTATAAGAGGTTCTTTAGCTTTACAGACAAATGACTATCTTAGACTATTATCAAAATTAGTTCTCAACGCTTAACCTTTAGAGGCTAACAATTGATTTACTACGGCACGCAAGTCATCTAAACCTTGTTTGGTTTCAGCCAATTCTTGACGTTGACGTTCATTTTCAGCTTCTAATGTATTTAAACGTGCTGCTTGATTAGCAATAACAGTTTTTTGATTACTATTTTCTTTTTTTAGACTAGATACTTCATCTTGCATTACATAAACAGAACTAATAGGGCCTGCTTTATAACGTTCTGGAATAGCGTCTTTTCTTTCACGACTGCCACCAAATTTATGTGTTACACCTGCATTTACCATATTGTGACTAGTACCAAGTGAAACACCTACATTGAACATCGTATCTTCGGTTCGGTAATGAGCAATACCGATAGCCCCTGCAGTTTCACCACGGTAGTTACCGATACCAGCCATGATTTGTGTAGGTTCCAATGGATCGTATTGAATTGGTTTCAATGCTGCCATAGCTGCCGCATGAGCACCAACACGTTGTGTTTCAGTACCGACACGGTTAACAGCTTCTTGTAAACCAGCATTAGATGCTTTCAATTGGCTAACATTTACTGCATCAGTATCAGCTGTGCCAGGCGCTACCCCATGAATTTGGTTGCCACCATTATTTAAGCCGTCTACAGTAAGTGATACAGGGCTAGCTGCTGCATCTGCAGGAGTAATAGTCATACCACCCCCATTAATTGTAGTAGAGTTGCCAGCTGCATCTTTCACAGTTGTACCTGCAGGGGTGATTTTAGTAGATACACCGTTTTCATCACCTACAGTAACACTGTTTAGGCCTTTTAAGTCTTTAGCCAAGCCATATGTGAAAGTAGTTCTGTCTTGGTTAACTACAAGATTATCACCAGCTTGGAATTTTACGGTATCCCCACCTTGTACTTTTTCAACAGTACCTCCTGCAGCTGTTACCTTCCATGCAGATATATCTTTAACTTGTTGTTTACCAGCATCTATTAAGTTGCTCAAGTCTTGATTTGCAGCATTATCAATTTTGCCTTTAGTTGCATCATCGAGTTTAACAGTTACATCGTCGCCATTAGCAACCGTAGTAAGACCATTTTCACCTTTCACATTGAATTTCACATCACCTGTGCTCAAGGATTTTTCATAGGTAGAACCAGAGTTACCACCTAAAGAAATCTTACGACCGATAGCTGTCGTGTTTTTGTCGATGTTAGCTTTATTGGTTGCGATGTTATCCTTATTAGTTACAATATCACTAACATTTTTAGTGATAGCAGCTTTGTTATCAGCAATATTTTGTCTATTGGTAGCAATATTGTCAGTATTTTTAGTGATTGCAGTTTTATTATCAGCTATTTTTTGCTTATTATCTGCAATATTATCTTTATTAGTAGCAATATCACCTGCATTTTTATCAATTGCCGTTTTATTGTCAGCTATTTTTTGCTTGTTATCCGCAATGGCATCAGCATTTTTGCCAATTTTATTTGTATTATCAGCGATATTGGCTTTGTTTTCTGCTACTTGATCATCAACGTGTTTCAATTAATCTTCTGTAGCGGCACGACCAGATACAGGTTGTGTTTGTCCCGGAGTCCATGCAGTGTTGGTCAAACCTGTTACTTGAGGAGTTTCAACCCCAGTTGTCGCTTTCACTTTTGGCGCTGTAATCGTTTGTGTAGCGGTTACTGTATCAAATGTTACGTCTTTCTTAGTAGAAATGGTGAAGTCTTTACCATTTTGAGCGATGGAAATATTATCACCATCGATAAATTTAACAGTATTACCACCTTCAACCTTTTCAGCCGTTTCATTATTAGCTACTACATTCCAAGCTGCTAAATCCTTAACTTGTTGCTTACCATCAGGAGTCAAATTGCTCAAATCTCGATCAGCTGTATTCTCGATTTTACCTTTAGTTGCATCATCGAGTTTAACAGTCACATCGTCACCATTGGCAACAATAGTAAGGCCATTTTCACCCTTAACATTGAACTTCACATCACCTGTGCTCAACGATTTTTCATCAGTCGAACCAGAGTTACCACCTAAAGAAATCTTACGAGCGATAGCAGCAGTATTTTTATCTATTGCAGTTTTATTGTCAGCAATTTTTTGCGTATTCGCAGCAATACTGTCCTTATTGGTAGCAATATCTGTTTTGTTTGTTGTAATGTCACCTACATTTTTAGCAATTGCGATTTTATTTGTATCAATAGCAGTTTTGTTAGCTTCAGCTTTATCGTCAACTTTTTTCAATTGGGAGACATTGACAGCATCTTTATCAGCAACACCATCTGCTACATTGGCAACTTTCAAATTTCCAGCATTGATACCTTTATCACCATCAATTTTTACAGTTTCATTACCGCCAGCATTATTGAAAGACGCACTGTTTAATTTAGAAAGATCTTTTTTCAAAGCTACAAAGATTTTCTTATCATTTCTAGCAACCGCAACATTATCGTCACCAGAAAAATCTACTGTATTACCTTTTTCAACCGCTACTGGTGTAGCTTCACCATTAGCAGAAAGATTCCAACCATATTTATTTTGATCAATCGCTTGATTAATCGCATTAGCTACGTTGGCAGAATCCGCCATACCAGCAGTCGCTGTAGCGCTACCATTTGCTACTGTGATATCTTGCTTTTTACCAAAAACTGTAATTTTCTTACCATTAGCTGTAGTGCTAATGTATGTATTATCACCATTTACAGCCAATTTACTATTAGCAAGGTTCACATCGCCTGTACCAGTATCACCTGTAAAAGCTAGATTAACACTCTTTAACTGTGCCACGTTTACTGCATCTGTATCAGCAGTACCTGCAGCAACATAGTTAATTTGACGTGTTTGGTTTATCGTACCAACAGCAACACCACCTAATTTAGACGTTAGGGCAGCACCACTTAAGCCAGCATATATATCTGTACGACTAGCATTAACATTATATCCCGCCACGCCTGAAGCAATATCAGCTATAGATTTTGAACCAACAGCTACACCATCTACGACTTTACCTCTAGCGCCATCACCAACAGCTACAGAACGACTCGCAAATGCGTCTGTTGCGGCATTTGAGCCAATAGCAATAGAATTAGCTGCCGTAGCACCAGTATTATCTTTATTAGCAGCATCAGAAGATTTTATAGATATATATTTATAAGCGATTTGGTCTACAATAGCGCTAAGTTGAGAGCCATTAATTGCATCTGTGGAAGTAGCACTTACTTCACCAGAAGCCACATGTTTCAACTGACGTTCATACCCTTTAGAACCAAAAGATACAACGTCACCTGACAATGTTTTATCACCACCAGCCCAGGAAGCAACAACATTATTTGGCAAAGTATAACTAGATTGTTTTGTGCCGCCTACATCAGTGTTAGAACCCCCACCGATGGCAATAGCATTATCACGATTTGCCCTAGCCCCTGTGCCAATAGCAATAGCATTTGTTACATCTTTATTGTCTTGGCCAGTAGCTCCAGTATCAGTTCCCGCCAAACGATCCTTCGCATTTGCACCTGTACCAATGGCAATGCCCACATTGCCTGACTGACCTTTCATGCCTAATGTGATACCAGATTCACCAGCCGTTGCCGATGTATATAGTGGGTTTCTCATATCAAATCCTGTTAAGCTTTGAACAGCACTACGCAAATCCCCAGATTTATTCTCACCATTATTCGTAGTGTAAATAACTTCTACACTATCGGCTTTAACTACATCATCGCCACCAATAACAATAGAAGAGTTACCTTGAGCTATTGTATTTCCCCCAATGGCAATTGCTTGCTCCCCAATTACTCTTGCACCTTCATTAGCAGTATTACCACCACCAATAGCGATTCCTTGTGGACTGTTAACAGTGGTACTAGAATTAGAACCTATTGCAATAGAATATCCACCAGCAGCTGCTGCATTTTGACCGAAACCTACAGCTTTATCACCAGTAACAGAAGCACCAGCCCCCAAGCCTACTGCTGTTGCATGCATATTTGTAGGCAAAGTATTTGCCGCCATAGAGATGCTAGCATTAGTCATTGCTAATGCAACCAAAATTACTGCTACAACAATTTTCTTTTTGCCACTATTATTCTTAGCGAACTCAGATACTACTATGTAACAGTTTTTTGATTTGCTACAAACCACTTTAAAAATCTTATTTATACTTTCTCCTATAAACTATAGTAATATTAATGCTCCCTCGATGTTTTATCATATGGTAAGTCATACGAGAATTCCAAAATTTTCAATATTATAAGTATATCAAAACCTTGAATACACTATCAAGCTTTTTCATTTTTTATTCATAATTCTACATAGCGCACAAATACAGCATAATGCGTTTTATAGTGATTCATATCACAAATTTATATAAAATACGGGCTTATTTTATACCACAACGAAGATATAAAATAAATATAAATTCATAATCATTATTTTAAATTTGTTTTATAAGATTATATTTTCCCACCACCTCATCAATTCATCTTACATTACATAACAAAAAGCTATCTCATAGAAATAACAATCTACAAGATAGCTTTATTGCTAGTTTATATAATTAAATAGGGAAAACCAATTAAGTTACATTAAAGACATATACACTTTGTTCGTGTGCTAATTGTATGCGCTTATGTAAGCGTTTCATATATGTACGATATATTTCTTGTGCTTCTTCGACAGATACGATATCAAAATGAATTCCATCCCCCACTGGTAATTGGCTTAACCTAGGTAAATCTGCCGTAATCACAGTACCAATCTTTGTATAGCCACCTGTTGTTTGCCGATCTGCCATGAGCACTATAGGGTTTCCATCAGAAGGAACTTGGATAGAACCAAATACAGCGCCATCGGAGATAATATCCGCACCATCTATATGCTCTATAACAGGGCCATCCAAGCGAAAGCCCATGCGATCACATTGTACAGTCAATGTATATATTTTACTACCAAAGGTCTTAATCCCTTTCTCTGTAAAATACTTTGCTTGATTTCCGAGAACACCACGCAAAGGTTCGTGACACTCACGGCCGCCGCGGTTATATAAGGCGATATTGAATAAGTTATGACCATCATAGAAGTCGCACACATTCACTTCGTCTCTAGTAAATGCTTTAATGCCAAACTGATCACCTGCTTGTAACGATCTCCCCTCAAGACCACCTATCTTAGCCTTTGTATGAGTCGATACGCTACCATTAATAGCAGGAACATCAATACCGCCTGAGAAAGCAATATACATACGCACGCCACATTGGCTAAAGCTACCAGAAATAATATCTCCTTCGTGACATATAAAAGGTATGTATCGAGGCACGACTATATTATTAATAGTGGGGTGCATATCAGCCCCTGTAAAAGCAACAATACATGTACCTTGAACCGTTAGTGTAGGCGGTAATACGGTACACTCTAAAGCCCCTAGAGACTCCTTGTTTCCTACTAAAGCCTGCCCCAATAGATAGCTTTCACTATCCATAGGACCCGCTACAGGCATACCATATTGTTGATAGCCAACTCGTCCTGCATCTTGAATCGTTGTATACATCCCTGGTCCATCCACGTGGATTGAAGCTTTCTTAAAACTATTTAAAGCCACGCAAATCACCTACCTCTACTTCATGTACAACAGGAACATAAGCTGAACCTAAGGATTTGATGCGATAAAATTCAGTATCGTCGATGGGCACATAACGAACGTAGTCTCCTGCTCTTAATAATGCAGCTTGTTTTTTAGACATATCATACATAGTCACAGGTGTGCACCCAATGATTTGCCAGCCCCCTGGAGAGTCAGATGGATAGGTACCAGTCTGTTCCCCCGCAATCCCTACAGAACCGGCTGGAATTAAAGTTCTGGGCGAAGATAAACGAGGCGTCGCTATACGTGGATCCATGCCACCTAAATAGGTAAAGCCAGGGATAAAGCCTAGCATATATACTAAATAATCAGTGCCACTATGAATCGATACAACTTCATCTTCGCTTAAGTGATTGTGAGATGCTACAAAGCTAAGGTCAGGACCAAAGTCACCACCATATACTGTAGGTACTTCAACAACTGTAAGTAGTTCATTTGTCGTATCAGTCATACCTTCTTCTAATGTCGGCTCAATAATGTTACAAATATCAGAATAAGAATATAGCATTGCATCATATTCTACGAGCAATGCACAGTAAGTAGGAACTAGTTCAATAATTCCTTCGAGCTGAAGCTCTTTAATTCGCTCTATAGTTTGTCTAATATGTCGATTAATCTTTGGATCAATCACTTGACCAAAATCAATAGAGATAGCCCGATCACCTACAGGTGAAATTGTAGGCTTCATATGTACCTCCCTGTATAACCTGAAAGGACCATTACATTCAAAGCGAACATAATGGTACTTTCACGAATATTAAATTAACCTAGAAGTTTAGCAATGCCTTTCAAAGATGTTACACCAATATAAGATGTTACAAGCACTACAATCCACCCTGTGTAATATAACACTTTATTGTGTTTGTATGCCCCTACGATTTCAGATTTATGCGTCGCAAAGAGCATAACCGCCAATGTAACAGGCAAAATTAAACCATTTACAGAACCTGCCAAAATCAATAGGGATGCAGGTTTGCCGATAAAGATTAAGATACAAGTAGAAATAAATATGAAGGACATAATAGTTAATTTTTCATTTTTTTCTACTATTTTAAATAGTGTTTTCAAGAAGGAAACAGATGTGTATGCAGCACCTACTACAGAGGTTAGAGCCGCACAGAAGAATACGATACCAAATAATTTATGACCAATTTCACCAGCACCTAGAAGGAATGCAGAGCCAGCAGGATCTTTAGGATCTAGCACAAAGCCCATGGATACTACACCAAGAACTGCTAAGAATAATAACACGCGAACTAAAGCATCTACAGACATCCCCATAATCGCTGCACGACGTACATCTTTCAAGTGCTCTTGACCTGTAATACCAGCGTCGATAAGACGGTGACCACCGGAGAAGGTAATATAACCACCTACTGTACCACCGATGAGGGTAATCGTAGCAAGCCAAGGATAATGTGTAGGCACTATAGCATGAGTAACGGCTTCACCTACCGGAGGATTTGTAGAAAAGGCTACATAACCAATCAAAACAAGCATAACCGTACCGAGTACTTTAGCCGTATTATCTAGAACACCACCCATCTTCTTGGATGTAAATAATAAGATGCCCAAAATACCACTAATAGCGGCCGCTGTTGTTGTGTCAATTCCAAATATAATATTGAGGCCCATAGAGGCACCACCAATATTACCGATATTAAAAGCCAATCCGCCAAGAGAAATTAAAAATGCCACTATATAACCAAGGCCTGGTAATACCTTATTCGCAATATCTTGACCACGCATTTGGGATACACCAATAATCGTCCACACATTAAGCTGTGCAATAATAGAAAAAATAACGGATACGACGATAGCAAATGCAAAATCTGCTTTTAACTCATTTGTAAATGCTGCCGTTTGTAACATAAAGCCAGGTCCAATGGAAGACGTGGCCATTAAGAAAGCTGCCCCTAATAGAACAGAGAAACTCGCTTTACCTGTAATTGGTTTCATAGGAACCTCCACATATAATAATTAATCTATGTCATACTTATTGCTTAAAGCTCATACTTACATATAATACTTACTTTTAATACTTATATTTGCATTTTCTGTTGGTATTAATTAAGCATTTATTTTAATGTATTTAATAATGTTATCGGTGTTGAAAATTCGCCACCGTTACACCAGCTTTTGTGAGCCCTTCCCGAATATACCTTGTGAAAGCTATCGCTTCAGGATTATCTCCATGAACACATATGGAGTCTGCCACAATATCAATGGTCTTCCCCGTATTAGTAACAACCTTACCCTTTGTAACCATCATGAGAACTCGGTCTAAAGCCTCTTGTGGGTCTTTAATGAAAGCACCTACTTCTGTACGAGGAACCAATGTTCCCTCCTCTGTATAGCCACGATCGGCAAACACTTCCTGTATAACAGGAATACCTCGTCGCTGTGCCTCTTGAGCAATATAGCTACCACTCAATACCATGGCCGCGATATTAAGATTTACCGCTTGTAAACCATCTAAAATTGCATCGGCTACTACAGGCGTAACGCAGGCTGTATTGTAAAAAGCACCATGTAATTTCATATGCTGTAAAGTAATGTCATAACTATTACAAAAAGCTTGAAGTGCACCTAGTTGGTACATCATATAGGTTTTTGCCTCAGCAGGATTTACTGCCATCGCACGACGACCAAATCCCATCAAATCTGGATAACCAGGATGTGCCCCTACGGCAACTCCTTTTTCTTTACATATACAAACAGTCGCATCCATAATAAGAGGATCTCCAGCGTGCCAACCACAAGCAATATTAGAACTTGTTACGTGATTTAATACTTCACTATCCATGCCTAATGCATAGTTACCAAAACTTTCGCCTAAATCACTATTTAAATCTACATAATGAGACATATACTATTACCTCTCCATCTTCATTTATTTTATAAATTCTATAGAATATCGAATTTAATGATACGATTATACTAAATAAATCGATGTGTTAGCAATGATTTTTATCATGTATACAAAATTCTTTTATAACAAAAAAACCACAAGATTTTAATCTTGTGGTTTGTATGTAAACTCAATTTTTTTATCTGACTCTACTATATCCAGTCATAAGCTCATAAACCGTATTTTGTATATTATCCGACTCTGTTATTTCAGAAACGGCACAAATAAAATCGGGATGCGCTTGCCAAACGATATCAGTATTTGTCGTTTTAATCCCCCCAATAGCAACAATAGGAAACTTACTAAATTGCTTTGCCCAATATACATAAGAAATTCCTACAGGATTAGCATTGGGTTTTGTCTGTGTAGAAAAAATAGGCCCTACCCCAATGTAATCTATAACACCCGTATATCTGTTTGCCGCTTTTAGATCGGATATACTATGGGTTGACCACCCAATCAACATATTAGGTCCTACAATCCGTCTTACCGTATTAGGTGGCAAATCATCTTGCCCAATATGAACACCATCAGCATATACAGCTAGCGCAAGATCAACATAATCATCAATAATTAATAGAGCATGATAATCATAGGTCAACCGCCTCAAAATCATAGCCTCCTGATATCGCAGAATAGGCGTTTTTCCCTTTTCACGATATTGAATAATTCGTATCCCTGCGCTTAGCATATCTTTCACAAGCGGGACCACATCTCGAGTACCGCCAGTAATTCCATATATAGGGCAAGCATTTATTACCTCTGTTAGTTTGTCTTTTCTATTCACCTATTACACCTCATTAGACATGGTCTTCTCTAGTAAAAGTGATAACGCTAGATCCGCCTGTTTTGCAGCAGCAATGGCCACACGTGGTGCATAAGGATAGGCATTATCTACACCGGAATGCTCGTCACCAACAATATATAAATTTTGACCTAGCTTTTTAGTTCGTAATGCATCGGAATTACCTATTCCAGCCAATCCGGATACCATGATTTTAGGTACATCTACTGGGGTTGCAGCTTCTAAAAACATAGATTTAGCTTCTACCGCATCAAAGGCTTCTATCAAAATATCGGCTTTTTTATAGATTTCAGGTATATTCTCGGTTGTCAATTTATCCTTATAAATCTTAACGATAACATTTGAATTAATGGCAGTTAACACATCTTGTAAAGCCTCTACCTTATACTGCCCCACATGAGACGAAAAATAGTATTGTCGATTCAAATTACTCCACTCTACAATGTCATAATCTGCAATAATTAGATTTCGAATACCACTACGGACAAGATTAACAGCACAGTTAGATCCCAATCCACCAGCACCTAAAATACCTACTACTGAATTCTGCAATTTACGAAACTCCTCAGAACTATAGAAGTGAGATATGGCCGTTTCAAATTCGTTATTCATATAAGCCATACACATATCTCCTCATAGTACTTGCCAATCTTTATAAATAGGTTGGTATCCATTATTTTCAAGCATTGTTGCCATTTCACTTACACTGCGATTATCACTAATTGTAAATTGGCTAGAATCATCTTGTTTTGTATGTCCTCCTACAGAAGTCGTTACTCCAGCTGAAACTTTTGTAATCCCCAGTCTCACCAGATTGTCACGCATATACTTGCTTTCACGAGAGGAAAGCGTAATTCCCACACGGGGGAACAAAAGACGCAAAGCCAAAATATATTGAACCAATGCCGTATCATCTACAGGATATTTTGGAGAATAACCTACTGCACAAGGTCGAATTCTTGGAACGGAAACAGATAATTCTACATCTAGATAATGTTGCATAAGATAATTAAGATGTAACATCGTCTTGTATGCCTCTCTACGCCATTCATCAAGGCCCATTAAAGCACCAATATTGACCACTCTAAATCCAGCCTGACAAGCCAACTCAGGCGTATCAATACGCTTTGCGAAATCACTCTTAGGCCCAAATGGATGTAATTGCGCATACAACGTCGAATTATATGTCTCTTGGAACATCGTCATTCCATCCGCTCCAACTGTGACTAATCCTTTATATTCCTCTAGCGTAAGCGAATACACCTCAATACTAACGCTACTAAAAATAGGAACCAATTTTTCTACGGCAGCTTGTATATATGACGGTGGACTGCAAGATTTAGACTCGCCAGTTAATACCAAGACTTGCTCTAATCCCGTTTCAGCGATTGCTTTCGCTTCAAGCTCAATATCGTTTAAGCTTAGTTTTTCACGGGCAATTCCACTATGATGACTATATCCACAATACACACAACCATTGTCGCAATAGTTTGAAATGTACATAGGCGTAAACAGCTGTATAGTATAACCAAATTGCTGCACCGTCCGTTCATGAGCTAACTGCGCCATAATTTCTAAATATGGTAGGGCTTGAGGTGATAATAGAATAAGTGCATCATCAATATCAAGTACTGCTTTAGAGAGCGTTGAAAGTATTTCATCGTCAGTTACAACATCTAATGTTTTAGCTATATCTTCGTCAGAAACTCTTGAAAGCACATCTAAAAATGACATATTCTCACCTTACTTTCGCAAGAAACCAGTTAACGGTGAAGATGCACTGCCTACAAACTTCTTAGGTGCACATTTTGCTAGATATGCTTTCCGTCCAGCCTCTACAGCATGATAAAAAGCCTCTGCCATACCTACTGGATCTGAGCTCGTAGCAATAGCCGTGTTAACAAGAACAGCGCTAGCCCCCATTTCCATAGCTATTGTTGCATCGGAAGGTCTGCCTATTCCCGCATCAACAATAATCGGCATATCAATAGAGTTGATTAAAATTTCTATCAATCCTTTTGCTTCAAGTCCACGATTGCTACCAATAGGCGAAGCGAGGGGCATAACACAACTAGCACCAGCATCTACTAGTCGCTTTGCATCCATCAAATTAGGACTCATATAAGGAAAGACGATAAACCCTTCCTTTGCCAACACTTCAGTAGCCCTAATAGTCTCTAGATTATCGGGCATCAAATACATCTGATCTTGAATGACTTCAATCTTAATCAAATCACCACAGCCTAATTCTCTTGCCATGCGTGCAATACGTATTGCTTCGTCTGCATTTCGAGCACCCGATGTATTCGGTAATAAATGCATTCTATCAGGGATATAATTTAATATATCCTCTTCACTTTGTGTTGTACCTGCTCGTCTAAGAGCAACCGTCACAATGTCTGATTTCGATGCTACCAGTGCATCTCGCATCAAATTATAGGATGCATATTTCCCTGTTCCTACTAATAAGCGACTAGAAAATGTTGTATTACCTACAGTAAATGAATCCAACATATCAACCACCTCCTACAAAGCTAACAATCTCTAATCTATCAGCAGCCGTTAATTTAGTGGTTGTATATGCTTCCTTACTAAGAATCTCGCCATTAAGCTCAACTACAAAGTGTTTACCAGAATAGCCTAATTCATCAAGAACCAAATGAAGTTGCTTACCTACAACATGCTTTGGCTCTCCATTAACAATCAAATCCATCATGACCTCCCATATGAAAAAGCTTATAAAATATCAATATATTCTTCTTGTAAAGCTTTATTCATACTGCGTACAGCACAAAACTTGCCGCACATCGAACAGGTTTCACTATGATCTTCCTCTGGTGCTCTACTTTCACGAATAGAACGAGCCCGTTCAGGATCAAGGGCACAAGCATATTGTGTCTCCCAATCGAGAACTTGACGTGCCTTAGCCATAGTGTCATCTATATCTCTTGCATTAGGAATACCACGAGCAATATCTGCAGCATGCGCCGCTATTTTGAAAGCCATAATTCCATCTTTTACATCATCTGCATTTGGTAAGGCTAAATGTTCCGCTGGTGTAACATAGCACAATAATGACGCCCCATGCATACCCGCTACAGCCCCACCAATGGCAGCTGTAATATGGTCATAACCAGGCGCAATATCTGTTACGAGCGGTCCCAGCACATAGAATGGCGCTCCATCACACAAGGACTCTTGTATTTCCATATTCATTTGTATTTGATGTAAAGGTACATGCCCAGGTCCTTCAATCATAGCTTGTACACCATATTGTTTCGCTCGTTTTGCCAATTCACCAAGCCTTACAAGTTCTTCAATTTGGCACACGTCAGTTGCATCCGCCAAGCAACCCGGACGACAAGCATCACCTAAAGACAAAGTAACATCATATTCTTTGCAAATCTTTAAGATTTCATCAAAGTATTCATAGAATGGATTTTCATGGCCTGTCATGCTCATCCATGCAAATACCAAACTCCCTCCGCGGCTAACAATATTAAGCATCCGTTTATGATTCTTGATTTGATCTATTGTTTTCCTCGTAATACCACTGTGGATAGTAATAAAATCTACACCATCTTGAGCGTGTAATCGGATAGTGTCCAAGAAATCTTGAGCCGTTAATTCACCCAAATCTTTTTGATGATGAATGACACTATCATAGATAGGCACCGTACCAATCATTACTGGTGATGTCTCGATTAATTTACGTCTAAAAATACGAGTGTCACCATGAGTGGAAAGATCCATGATCGACTCTGCGCCAAGTCTAATAGCTCGATTAACCTTTTCAATTTCACTATCATAATCAGTAACGTCTTTCGATGTACCTAAATTAACATTGACTTTCGTTCTAAGACGTTTGCCAATCCCCTCAGGCGAAATACTAGTATGCTGTTTGTTACAAGGGATAACAACCTTTCCTGCTGCCACTAGGGAGCGTAATACCTCTTCATCCATACATTCTTTTTCTGCGACTACTTTCATTTCCTTCGTAACTACGCCAGCCACAGCCGATTCCAATTGTGTCATAAACATTTTTACATCCTCCTATATAAAAGACATATATAGTTAGGTATGCAAAAACGGGTATCGAACAAAATGATCGATACCCGTATTAAGTATTAGCGTGCTTCCTACGCGGGCATGATCCCGATCAGGTATAAAGGTCAGGTGCTCGCAGCCCTTTCTCAGCCTATATAATAGGCTCCCTTGCATACTCACTATATAATTATGCTATTAATATTACTACTTTATTCAGATTTGTCAAATGATTATTCTGACACTTTTACGTCTATTCTTTATTTCTCAGCCTTATCTTGGTCTTTGCTATTATCGGAATCTGCTTTTTCAGAGATTACAATATGCCCATCCTTAACATCAGCAAGCAAGTGTTTAGCGTCGATATGATCCAAGTAGAAATCAGTTACATTATCGCGGATTTCAGATTCGATAACACGACGTAATGGACGAGCGCCCATAGTTTTATCATACCCTTGTTCCATCAACAATTCTTTAGCTGCATCTGTTACATCAAGAGTGATATCTTTTTTAGCTAAAGTTTTATTCACTTGATCAAGCATCAAATCTACGATTTTTTTCAAATCTTCTTTGCTCAATTGATTGAACTCAATAACTGCGTTAAAACGGTTTAAGAACTCAGGACGGAAGAATGGAGCGATGCGTTCCATTACATCTACTTTATTTTCATCATCATTGTCATTGCCATAACCGAAACCTGCATTGGATGTAGCAATGATAACAGTATTTTTAAAGTTTACTGTGTTACCTTGACCATCTGTTAAGCGACCATCGTCCAATACTTGTAGAAGTAATGTGATAACTTGAGGGTCTGCTTTTTCGATTTCGTCGAATAATACGATGGAATAAGGATTACGTCGTACGCGTTCAGTCAATGTGTTGGAATTATCTTCGTAACCAACATAACCAGCTGTAGCACCAATTAGTTTAGATACGGCTGTGCGATCACTGTATTCGGACATATCCAAACGAATGATTGCATCTTTGTTACCGAACATATCTAGAGCTAATTGTTTAGCTAATTCTGTCTTACCAACACCTGTAGGACCTACGAATAAGAAACTACCGATTGGACGATTACCTTCGTCAAAGCCTGCGCGGTTACGACGAATTGCTTTAGATACAGCTTCTACTGCTTTATCTTGACCGATTACATGAGCTTCTAAACGAGATTTCATGTCTTTCAAGCGCTCGATATCAGACGCCCCCATTTGAGATACAGGAATACCAGTCATTCTTTCAACGGCTTCGGCTACGTCGTTTACTTGAGCTACCACCTTTTGATTTTCTGTATGGTTATCAAGCTCTGCTTGTAACTTTTGAATGCGCATTTTTTCATTGATTGCAGATTCATAGTCTTCTTTTTGAGCATATTCCTCTTGTTTTGCTTTAGCATCAGCAATATCTGCTTCCAATGTTTTAATATCTGTTACAGGATGTTGAGATGCCAAGTGAGCTGCTGTTACATCGATTAAATCAATAGCTTTATCAGGCAAGCTACGTTGTGGAATATATTGTACGGAATAATCTACAGCTGCTTTCAACACCGCATCTGGCAATTCAATATTATGATGCGCTTCGTACAATGGACGAATGCCTTGTAAGATTTTGAAAGTATCCTCTGCAGATGGCGCGTTTACCTTTACCTCATTAAAACGACGAGCGAGAGCCGCGTTTTTCATGATTGTATTACGGTATTCATCTTGTGTTGTAGCCCCAATAACAGTCATTTCACCACGAGACAAAGCAGGTTTTAAGATATCCGCCAAGCCTTTGGACCCTTGACCATCACCTGTGGACCCAGCACCCAAAATTTGGTGAATTTCATCGAAGAACAAAATAATATTGCCAGCGGCTTTTACCTCTTTAATAAGATTTTGAATGTTTTCTTCAAAAGAACCACGGTATTGAGTACCAGCTTCCAATCCGGAAATATCGATGGAAATGATTTCTTTATTTTTAATAGCTGCTGGAACATCACCATTTACAATAGCTTGTGCCAAGCCTTCTACTACTGCAGTTTTACCAACACCAGCATCACCTACAAGTACAGGATTATTTTTAGTACGACGTGCTAAGATTTCTGCTGTTTCTTGGATTTCTTTGTTACGACCAATTACAGGATCAAGTTTACCATCACGAGCTTGTTGAGTTAAGTTTGTCCCCAAACGAGCAAGGATTCCATCTTGTTTAATTTTACCTTGTTGCGCAGCTTGAGCAGCTTGCATTTCTTCATTAGATGGTAAGCGACCAGTTTGACGATAAAACGCAAATTCTTCTGGAGTTACTTCGCGACCATTAATCTTATAACTACGTCGTTCCGTGGAATAACCACCCATATTACCCATCAATTGGTTAAACAAATCATTCATGCTAGAAAATTCATTACCAAAGTTGTTAAAGTTGTTGTTCATATAAATTACCTCACTTTTTTTAACTACAAGTATATCAGTTTGACTTTTTAAGTCTGTTTAATTTCTTGCTTTATTTCTAGGTTTCTTCAACCTTATATCATTATAATAATCTGATTAAGTCAAAAAGTCAATAGGTCAAAGCAAAGTTTTTTGACTTTTATTTTGACTAATTTGATTTATATATCTAGAATACAGATAAATACTGGGTTTATAGCGAGTAATTAATTTTGAACTTTTGAGTTTTTTATGTAAAAACAAAAAGACCATTCGATGAATGGTCTTTTATTAAGATGATAGATTTCATTTTTTTCTTCGAGAGCGCTTACGTTTATACTTTTTACGTACTTCATCCCTAAGAACAGCATAAAGGAACAGGTTTTTTATAAAATTTTGCACATCCGGCTGATTCCATTCCAACAATCGAGAATTATCTATAGAGCCAAGATAAACTTCTTCATCTCGAATCAAATCAGGAGCATTATTTTTTACATAATCAATAACGGTAAATTTACTGATAGACCCACCTCTACCTGTTGATAACGTTCCACTATGTGTAATTACGATCTTATTATTGTGATAATTATACTTACAGTATTTATCCATATCTAATTGTAATGAATGATGTCTTCTCTCTCTATTCATTATAGATACGTTTAATTGTGTATTATATTTACCAAAAAGGCTAAGTCCCAGAATTTGATCTTTATTTTTTCTATCCTTTGCAATAAACAACCGAGTCTTAATCTGATAATTATAACCAGCACTATTACCGAATCTAGTCCGACCAGTGCCTCTATCCTCAAATACACCTAATAAGTCGAGAATAGATTCGTCATCTATAGATTTAAGTAAAATTAGATTTAAAAAATTAAGTGCAAAAAATTTAACAGGTTTCGGAGTCTCACATCCAACATATATCTGGGTAAATTTCTTTTGTAGTTCATAGGACATGATTTCCTCATAGGAATATGGTTCAAGTGTAATATTTTCAACAAAAGAGACCTTTGATTCTAAAAGTTCTTTATATGAAGAAATATCTACAAGCTCAAAGTTTTTCCCCTCTTGGTATTTATATATGATTAGTTTATAACCATTAACCAGCATAATGTAGTCTGCTCTTAGGATATTTCTATATCTTTCAGCCTGCTCACGAACTTCATCACATGATATATCAACGTCCGGCGCTTTACATTCTATTACCATTAAGGGTTTAG
Source organism: Veillonella sp. AF36-20BH (assembly GCF_003602765.1). Lineage (NCBI taxonomy): Bacteria > Bacillati > Bacillota > Negativicutes > Veillonellales > Veillonellaceae > Veillonella > Veillonella sp. AF36-20BH. The sequence continues at coordinate 3,548 of NZ_QTLR01000011.1, read as the reverse complement.
TCTTTTCATCATCACGATAAACAACAATATCTGCTCTCCCTCTTGCCCCTCTTTTTACATGTGCCATAGCCTCTTCCACACGTAGTCTATTATGAGGTACTCTCAATCGTGTTTCCAAGAACTCAATTGTTTTTTGTCGCACCTCTTCTTCAGGTGTTTTAGGTACAAAATATTTACGCACTGGATCAAAATAAGATGTTGAGCTTGGTCGATATTTATCTAATTTACTTGGTCGATACTTATCTAATTTAATAGTTTTAAATATTTTCTTTATATCATTCATGATATTTTCCTTGTATAATAACAAAGTCCTATTTCATATTATTTTCATTTTTAATATTATATCATAGATAAAATTTACTGTCTTTTGTGCGACATTATATGCAAAAAAGCGGATAGCTCATTACGAGCTATCCGCTTTTTTCTTTGGTGATCCAAGAGGGATTCACCCCCCCGACCCACGGCTTATAAGGAATAATAGATACTTATTATACATTTAACTGTAAAAATACCGTTTATATATTAATTTTTTTATTCTAAATTTTATATTTATTCCATACAAACTATCCCTTACATACTTTATTGCAACTAAAAATGCAATAATTATATTTATCTGATATTAACTATAAATCTGAGTTTAAGGCTTTAATCATAGGTACTACTATAGATAATGCTCTAATCGTACATTATAGTACACAAAAGAACTCCAACACTCGCAATAAAATTTATGTAGATGTAAGCCGTGCTAAAAAGAGCATAAAAAATTTTACTGATGATAAGGAAACTCTAATCAAACAGGCTAAGCGCTTCCAACAAAAGATTACTTCATCAACTTTCACGCCATACATTGCTAAAGGCAAAGAAAGAAAAACTATACATGTCCCAAAAGAAAAATCTAAGGAGATCTAATGAAGAAGGCACATTCTTTCAAAGCCAGGGAAAATGGCGAGGCCAATTTAGTATTACTAAAGATAATAAGCTAATTCGCTGTGCTTTCTCTGGAAACTCAAAATTAGAAGTATATAAATTAGGAAAACAATGGATAGAGGCTACACAGCAAAATACTTCTATTTTCTCATCTAAAAATACAGAACTAAAAGACATCTGTAACTACTGGCTACAAGATGTAAAAAAAGTTAGTGTAAAGCCTAAAACATTTCAGAAATATGACTCTACACTAAGGCTATATATACTTCCTCTCTTAGGTGAAATAAAAATAACTGCAATTACACCACAACAAGTACAAACAGTCCTAAACAACTGGAGTAATGGAACATTGAAAGGCAAAAAAGGACATGTCATATCTTCCAGTACCATACGTTGTACTAGACGTTATATTTCAGAACTATTTGAGTATGCAGTAAATATCGGTTTATTATTAAAAAATCCTATTAAATTAACTAAACCACCTAGATTAATAACTACAGGAATTCATACCTTATCACTCGATGAGATTCATCAACTTACAAGCACAATGAAACAACAAGTCAGTAATAATATATCCTCGCCTTATAGGGTTAATTATTACGCATCCTATATCGCAACAAAAATTGCCTTAGGCACAGGAATACGGCTAGGTGAAATATTTGGACTATGCTGGGACTGTGTTGATTTAATCCACGGAACTAAGTACGGCGAACAATACAAACAGGTACTAAAGGGCAAGTATTTCAAGATACAAAGACTAAAACTTCTCGTCGTTGTATCCCGATCAGCCAAGAATTACAAAGTGAGTTAACTACTTACAAAGAGTTCCAATCCAATTATGCTAAAGAATTAGGCGATAAATGGACTGATTCATATGGAGTTGTTATCCCAGGTACCTTTGGAAAAATTCTATCAACAAGTAATTTCAAATCTAGATATTTTATACCAATATTAAAACAACTAGGCTTAGACCATATCACATTTCATGATCTCCGCCATACCCACGCTACACTTTTGCTATCTCAAAAAATAAACCCTAAAATAGTACAAGAACGACTTGGACACTCAACAATTACACTAATCTTAGATACATATTCACACTTAGTACCCGATATACAAAAAGAGGCCGTTAAAGCTTTAGATAATTTAGGAATATAAAAGAGAAGTTAGCTATAAAACATAGCTAACTTCTCTCCTTAATTATTATCAATCCATTTTTCCATACTTGTATTTATAACATTTCCTTCATAATTAGAAGAGTGTTGTTCCCAATCATAATATGGGCTCAATAGTGATTGATTATGCTCATTTAAAATAGAATATATCGCATTTGTAACAACAATATTCTTCCGATCATCTCTTCCTGCCTTATTTGCCAAATGACAAGCATTATTTACGACATTTCCCATCCAAACAACATCATTAATTGAACTTCCCTTATAACCAGCTTGAATCATTAATGTCCTACCATAATCAATACCAATTCCGACAGAAATTGTTTGATAGTTTTTTTTACGCAATTTCAAGTTCAATATTTTCACTAAACTATTTAACTTAGCTGCAATAGAAAAGACAGAGTCAATATCTGATTTCTTAGGTCTTTCAAAAATCCCCCAAACACAATCTCCATGAATACTTACTTCTCGACATAGAGAAGTAGAGGATATTATTGCTACACATTCAGATATAAAACCTCGATATATTTTAGCAAGTGTTGTTCTCTGGCACGCCTCTATTAATTTAGAGGAGCCTATAATATCAATAAATAAAGCTGTAACATTAACATAATAACCATTATTATAAGTCAATGTAGCTCTAGACGGCACTACATTACCTTTTTCTTCATAATTAGCACTATTAGAATCTAAAATTTCCTGAATTCGCTCTGCACTCTTTTCAATGTTATAAAACACATGATTCTTTACTTCCATATCATTTCTCCATTAAATTGAAAAATAGCCAAATCCTAAAAGAATTAGTATCAATATAACGCCTAATCCCATGTATTTCATACCATCAGTATAATACATAAATTTTTGATTACATATATCAGCACATATATAAATCTGCATACTAAGATCATCTCTTAATTTTTCTTCACTCAAAGATTTTATAGTAGATCTATATACATCTATTTCATAATTTACTATATCACCAAAATATAAATTTGATTTATACTCCAAAGAACTCTGATATTTTTCATTCTTCAATCGAGCATATAAAACTTTCAAAAAATAATATATACCCATAGCAAAAATCAACCATGAGATAAAAGTAAAAAACAAATAGAATCTCGCAAAACATAGATTTTCACTATAAAAAAATATTGTCCAAATCTGAATTATTTTAGCAATTGAATCACTTGCAAAAAGGACGGTAAATATAACGCCTATCAAAGCAAGAATTGTAGTTGTTTTGGTATCACAATTTTTTATCCACTCCTGATTTTGTTCTAAAACCCAACAAAGCCTTTCTATTGAAATTTCATTTGATTTACTCATTTATTATTCTCCGAACATAATAACTCTATATATTAAGTATACTAAATTACTAAAAAAACTGCAGAAAAAATCATAACCACCCGTAGAACGGGTGGTTTGCTCTGACCCTATAAGGGTCTT
>NZ_QTLR01000010.1:0-35419 GCF_003602765.1 Veillonella sp. AF36-20BH | reverse complement strand
TCGTTGCCGCACCCGCATAGCGGGTGGTTTTATGATTCGCGACTACGTCTCGAGCCAGTCTAAAGACAATAACAAAAACGGCCCCTCATATGAGGAGCCGTTCTATATAAAACCCTTACAGTGTCCATGCGAGTGCTTCACCACAACTCGCATGCCATCCCATTAGGCCTGGACTTTTATATTATTTTGTATGTTGTTTTGGGGCTACTGTATTAGCAACGATGGCTTTAGCCATGTCACGAGTTACAGGGCGTTCGAAGTACATCCCATGAGTTTGTCCGTCTTTTGTCCAACCTATGAGATATACCATTTTATTACCGCCTTTGAAAACAACCTTTGTGCCGTTTACTTTTTCATTAGCTGTTACACGAAAATCGTTATAATCGCCGCTGATATCTTCTTTTATTTCATTGGCTATGCGATGGACGATGCGTTTGCCTGCAGCTTGATTACGAGTAGCATCTTCACCAGCTTGGTAAACATAAACTACTTGCAATATATCTTTATCAATAGTACTTACAGACTCAATGTTGTAACCCACAGGTAATACCTTAGGCATTTGAGGTGTAATGTTCATATATCTAGCCGCTTCATCTACAGTAGAAAACTCATGAAACGGACTTGGCATACCAACCATTGGCGCTTCTTGTTGCGCTACCACAGATTTAGGTTGATCTGGTTTTACATCAAGAGTACCTTGAGCACCAGCAACAGTATAAGAACCTACACATGCACAGGCAACTGCCATCAAGACCAATTTTTTAACCATGGGTATAATCTCCCTTCGCTCAACACGAAAATTATTAAAAACACATTTATTTTGTATGTGATTTTTCCTCAACAATATTACGAATTATAGCCTTCGCCATATCTCGCGTAACGGGATGCTGAAACTCTAAAGAGTGATTCTGCCCATCTTTCATCCACGATGCAAGATAGACCTTTTTCTTACTGCCTTTGAAAGTAACCTTTGTACCGTCTACACGTTCAGTTTCTATTACCTTATGAATTTTATGGTCGCCACTAATATCACCAGCTAACTTAGATGAGCGATATATAATAAGTGCACCGCTAGCTTTGTTGTAATATGGCTTCGCGCCAGGTCCATAGACATAAACAACTTGTAATATATCTTTTTCTAAGGTTATGACAGATTGAATATTAAAGCCTACAGGTAACAACTTTGGCATCTGTGGTGTTATATTCATATACTCCGCTGCTTGTTGAACTGTGGTGAACACATGTACCGGACTCGGCATAATAACATTTGGTTCTGCCGCTTCAACTGATATGCCACCAATCATAGGCATAGACTCGCCTTTATTAGCCGGCGCTTCGGCACTAACAATGTTATATAAACCAATAAATGCACATACAAAAGTAGCCAATAAAAATATCTTTATCTTTACTTCCATACAACAATCTCCGCGCAATGAATTTGATAAAATTATATTTATCAAAGCTCACGCAGCAATTATACTCTAAATGATATAAAATTTCAAGTAACTATTTCTTATGTACCATAAACCCAGCTGCTTGTTGATTTGCCATGATTGTGACATCAGAAATTTGCAAGCGTTTAGGTTGGTTTGTTACGTATAGCACAACGTCCGCCACATCCTCAGGTTGGATGGCATCGATGCCGGCGTAGACGGCTTTAGCTTTTTCCGCATCACCGTGAAAGCGCACTTCACTAAATGGAGTCTCTACGATGCCCGGTTGAATGGTTGTGACCTTAATATCTGTAGCAATCGTATCCATGCGAATACCATCGCTCAACATCTTAACGGCCGCCTTTGTAGCGCAGTAAACAGCGCCACCTGGATATGCGTATATACCAGCGGTAGAGCCCATATTTACAATATGGCCTGCGTTTTTATCAATCATATAAGGTAGTACAGCCTTTGTTACATATAAAAGACCTTTCACATTCGTATCGATCATAGTCACCGCATCATCGACAGCACTATCTTGGAAAGGATCCAAACCTTGCGCAAGACCTGCGTTATTTACAAGGACATCAACGCCACCAAACGCTTCAATTGCTGCTGGAACCTTGCTTTCAACATCCTCACGACTTCGCACATCAAGAACTAACGTCTCAACACGCACGCCATACTCCTTAGACAAACGAGCCTGCACCTCAGCCAACACCTCAGCACGACGGCCGGAAATCAAAACATTATCGCCATACTTTGTATACGCCTCGGCAATACAAAGACCAATACCAGACGTTGCACCAGTAACAAAAACATTACGAGCCATAAGAACCTCCTTATCAATCCGAACTATATCTATAGCCTAATTATACCACTTCAATAAGTAATGGACTCTAGCATATACTACCTATGTAAATATAAAATGATATGTCGGCGCAGTAGTTTATAATACTTGAACATTTGAGCTCTACAGCAGCAGTAAACCAAATAGGGATACCTATTCGAAGCCGCCTTGGGCGCTACACGTACCATTCCGCCCTTCCCCAAATGACATATTGACGCATCTGAAAGGAAATCGTATAGAGATGAAAAAGGATTACCGTTCCGGAAGCGACTTAGGTCACTATGGAGCCTTTCGGGACGGTAATCCTTTGTAATCAGTTATATAGTTTTATTTCAGATGCGCCAACATATCATTTAACACTTCCATGCAATCCCCCACGATCCCATAGTTAGCGTGTTGGAAGATTTCTGCATTTGGATCGTTATTGATAGCTACAATTGTGTCAGCACCGGAGATACCGCTCACGTGTTGAATAGCACCGGAGATACCGAATGCCAAGTATAGTTTAGGACTTACAGTTTTACCTGTTTGGCCTACTTGGTAAGGCAATTCAATCCAGCCCTTTTCAACGAGGGGGCGTGTAGCACCTACAACGCCGCCAATAGCATCGGCAAGTTCGTAGAGCTTATCGAAGTTTTCTTTAGAACCCATACCGCAACCGCCGGCTACGATGATATCCGCTTCTTGGATATTGTAACCATCTTTACTAAACGGAATGAAGTCGAGACGCTTCATGCGGATGTCTTCAGGGTTAAGGTCGAATGGTTCAATTTGAATGCGGCCCCAGCTATCTGCAATGCGGTCCGGCTTCTTAAATACATTAGGACGGACAGAACCCATTTGTGGACGGTGATTTGGGGAAATAATTTCAGCTAAAATATTGCCACCCAAGGCAGGGCGTGTCCATTCTACAAGGCCTTCTGTAGTATCTACTGTCAAAATGGTACAGTCAGCTACGACACCATTTTTCATGCGACCAGACATGCGAGGTGCCAAGTCACGGCCATTGTTTGTAGCGCCAATCAAAAGGATATTAGGCTTATGGTCTTCAAAGAAATCTGTCAAAACCTTTGTATAGCCGTCTGTTGTATAATATTTCAAAAGAGGGCTTTCAAAAACGTGAACAATATCGGCACCATGTGCCACGAGTTCCTCCGCCTCGGATTGAACATTCTCACCAAGAAGCATAACTTGAACGAGTTGGCCCAATTCCTTAGCGATTCGACGAGCTTGACCGATAAGTTCGTACGTAACCGGATGCACTACGTCATCGATGGTATCTGCTACGACAAAGACATCTCTATATTCATCAAAATTTGTCACTCCCATTATCGATCACCTCCTTTGGAACCTTCTTCACCTTTAACAGCTGCTAAAATCTTAAACTCACTGGAGGATACACTTTCAACAGTGGCAGCCCGCTGCACAGGATCTTTTACATCTACGCCCTCATCATTGGTATCTACAGGCTCTTCAACCAGTTCTTCGCTAGGCACTAATAGATGAGAAAACTTTTCTGGCTTGATATTATAAGCTAATTCAAGAACCTTTTTAGCCCCTTCTTCCACGGATGAAAGCATTTCTACCTTGCCTCGAAGCGGCGGTTGATATACCTTACGAACGCGCGTAGGAGAGCCATTGAGACCAATACGACTTTCATCAATATTAGGCATATCACGCAATGTAATATGGGAAATTTCATAACGTTTCGCGTAAATAGAGCTCCAGAGCCCTGGTTGACGAGGCTCATTGAGTTCAGCTGTCGCCGTTACCAATAGTGGTAATGGAGCCTCAATCACCTCATAACCATTTTCATGCTCTCGTTTTACAATCGCCTTTTGAGCCGCCTGATCTACGGTCAACTCACAAGCATACGTAGCTTGCGCCATGCCTAGTTCCTCCGCAATTTGAGGGCCTACTTGCGCTGTATCTCCATCGATAGCCTGCTTGCCGCAGAAAATCATTTGGAACTCGCGATTCATGGTACGTTGAATATGACGAATGGCAGAGGCAATCGTATAGCTTGTAGCCAATGTATCAGCACCACCGAAAGCACGGTCTGTAATGAGCACCGCATCATCTGCACCGAGGGATAAACACTCGCGAAGTGCCGCCTCGGCTTGAGGAGGCCCCATAGTGACAACGGTTACACGACTACCTTCATATTGGTCTTTTACCGCAAGAGCTGCCTCTAACGCATGCATATCGTAAGGGTTTACAATACTAGGCAGACCTGTGCGGATGAGATTATTCGTTTCCGGATCCAGCTTAATCTCAGATGTATCTGGAACCTGTTTGATACATACTAATAACTCCATACACTCACCCCTGTCTAAATTCTACGCCCTTAGCGTTACGCGGATATTTCCAAGTTTTTACGATTGTTTCGCCACAGAGAACACGGCAGGTGCCGCACTCAAGACACCCAGCGAAATCAAAGGCTAAATCGCCATTTTCTTGTAATGTATATAGACCGGCAGGACAGCCGTTTACGAGTTTCATTTTCTCTTCCAAGCTAAAGCCGGCGCCATCCACAATGATATGAGGAGACGTTTCATCTACATAGTATTTATTGGCGCCCAAGCGCTCTTCTAATTTCATAGGGAACGCACCCCTTTCCAAGCATCACGAATCAAGGTAACTAAACCAACATCACTTACACTACCCATCAATTTCTTCATCATTGGGACTGCACCATCACCATTTACAGTGAATACATCGCGCATCACATTATTCACAAGAGCTGGATACTCTTTGAATATGCGAGGGTTTGATGCGAGGAAGGCAGGCATATTTTTATAAAGCTTCATATCCTTATATAACCAAGAATTCTTGATTTGACGTTCATACAATTTAGCAACGCGCTCCATGTTTTCATCGCGCAATGCTACGTTAACCGCATCGGCTGCACACATGCCAGATTCGATGGCAAGGTCCATACCACGAATGGTATACCCCAAGTTCATACACATACGCGCCGCATCACCGACGATAACATACCCATTACCGCCCAACTTAGGCAACGCTTTAAATCCGCCTTCTGGCACGAGATGCGCACTATGCTCCTTCAATTGGCCATTTTTTAATAATGGTGCGATTCTTGGATGATTGGTGAAAGCTATCAACATGTCATCTACAGATTTATTGGCTTTGCCGATATCTTCAAGGCCTACAACCATACCTACAGAAAGACTGTCTTTATTCGTATAAATAAAGCCACCACCCAATAGACCATCGGTCATATCGCCCAAAGTAAGCCACGCCATCCCCTCATCGCCAGATAGCATGAGGCGATTTTCAAGATCTTCTTTTTTGAGTTTATATACTTCTTTCACCCCTACAGCCATTGTTCTTGGATCTGTAGGACCTGTAAGACCAGCTTGTTCCAATAATAATGTGTTAGAACCTTCTGCGATGATAACTAGTTTTGCATATACTTCGTCATCGTGACAGCGAACCCCTATTACACGACGACGTTTTCCTTCACCTTCGGTAATAAGCTCTGTTACCTGTACATTAGATACGAGAAGAGCACCTTTTTTCTCCGCCTCTTCTGCTAACCATTTATCAAATTTAGCACGCAATACTACGTAGGATTCTTCATTAGGTTCACCATCTTGGTAACTGTACTCGATAGTGGTCATTTCATTGCCTGTACCAATAGAAATGCGCTCTTTTGTCACCTTTCGTTCCAACGGCGCACGGTCTCTAAAGTCCGGTACAAGACGTTCCAAAGAATGTGTGTAGATGCGTCCCCCCATCATATTCTTAGCACCTGGTGCGGTACCGCGTTCGATAAGTAAAACTTTTACCCTCTGCTCCGCTAAGCGTAATGCTGCCGCAGAACCCGCTGGCCCTGCGCCAACAACGATAACATCAAATGTTTCATTGCGATCAATTGCCATATACTCAGCTCCTTTAAATGAAAGCTTAGACTTACATAAGTTCATATAGTATATATATTTCTCTATTTAGAACCAAAATACCTTTAAAAATTATCACAGAAAGATGAATATATTCTATATTTTTCAGAAATATATTATAAAAGTCTATACATGTTGTATATATACTCATTATATATTAATACTAATGTATACTTTCTGTTCTAGATAAGTGCAATAAAATTCATCAATTCGTGAATTTTATAAGTAAGTCTAGCTTTCACGGTAAAAGTAGCGTATGATAAAGGTAGCAAAAACCCTATACGGAGCAAGACGCGTATAATACGACCGCATAATGCAAGTCCACGGTCAAGGTTGGGAACTCGTTATTTTTTAATTAAGAGGAGGCCCTATGGACCCGTTAAAAATCTTGAAAGCATTATCAAATCCGCATCGGTTAGATATTATATTGTGGCTAAAACACCCGGAAAAAGAATTCGGTGTACAAGTACACTCTAACACTCTTATCGATTTCCCTCATAGTGTGAGCGTTAAGAGTATCCAAAAGCGCTGCGGTGTATCGCAATCTTCTATTTCTACATTTATGAGCATCTTAGAGAATGCTGAACTTGTAGAATCGCGTAAAATCGACCAATATACCTATTTCCGTCGCAACGAAGAGGTTATTCACGAATTTGGCGAATGGTACAACAAAGAAGTATCCATACAATCTGACGAAATTGACAAATTATTAGAAACGGTTATCTTAGAAGACACTTCATATCCATCAATTGATGAAAGCTCCATACCTAGCGAGCAACTGGCAGTCGAAATACGTACTAAGGGACCGCAGCATGATGAAGAAAGTAAATAAAAGCCCTTCCCTACTTACCATATCTAGGGAAAAACGAAAAGAGCTATAATATTCAAAATTATAGCTCTTTTTTATGTGATACTATACCACTTATAGTATATATATAACTCATAACTTAAAAAGAGTGCCTTCCCATTTGGGAGGGCACTCTTTACTTTTATACATTTCGTTGTGCTTCGTAAGCTCTGAATAATTTAGATAATAATTCAGGAGCCAATCGCAATAGCTCTGGGTTTTCACAGAAAGACACACGCAATTGTGTTTTACCAGGGTTATTATCGCCATTTTTACCGCTATAGAAGCCATTGAGCGGCGCCATGAGGAGTGTATATTCCTTGCCATCATCAAGGCTTACTGCACCGTGTTCGGCACACCAAGAAGCAAATTCTACACCATCAAAGCCAGGTTTTGCAACCTTTCTCACGTCGATTACAAAGTAAATAGACGCTTCAGGGCGAGACACGATAAAGTCCGGTTCTGCCTCTTTAAAACCTTTGTGGAGTTCAAAGATCATTTGACGATAGTAGTCGCGTTGTTGCTCATACCAGTTGTGTAATTGCGCGTAGGACTCATGTTTCAATGCGCCAAAGATATATTGACCCAATGTATTAGCGCTGAGGTTTGCCGTATATTCCGCAACAGATTTTTCATAGCATAATTTATTATCCGTAATGATAGCTCCAATGCGAAGCCCACACGCATTCCAAACCTTACTAGCCGTTTCAAGGCTAATACGGCGACCTTCGATGCCAGGCACATCTTTATCGGTTAAAGCCCAAATGCTAGATGTTTCTTTCCCTTTTTCATAAGCCAATTCACGGTACGCTTCGTCAGAGATAATCCATAAATTATGTTTAACGCACAATTTTGTATATTCAATGAGCGTTTCTTTGCTAAATAATTGACCTGTAGGATTATCATAAGGAATGATAAGCAACGCCCCAGGTTTTGTCTCGATAATGCGTTGTTCAACAGTCTCTACAGAGGGCAATTCGAACTCACCATTTTCATTGAGTTCCCGTTCTACAGTAACCGTTTTACGACCAATGCGAAGACCTACTGCATCATAGTTTGTATAAGAAGGATTGAACATCAAAAGAGGACGTTCTTCTTCGCCAGCACCACCACATACGCCGAGCATGATGATTTCCATCGCCATGGATGCACCATCTGTTACAAGTACATCAAGCCCTGTTGTATCAAAGCCTTGGCTGCGCAAAATGTGGAGGAATGCTTCTCGACACTCATCAGTGCCCGTAGTTGGTACATATGGCACAATCCCATTATGGAACGGGCTATTGACACCGCCCAAATCAAACAACCTACGCTGCATGGCGGGATGCATAGGACGCATTACATTGCCAATAGAACCATTAACCAAGATAGGCGGGTTCTTACGTTCCAAGAATTTAATTTGTCCTAGGCGAATGCCAGACGGCTTCCGAGCCATCATATACGGCGATAATTCTGGTTGTTTCATTTCGATCCAACTCCTCTAAAAATCAACCTTCTCCATTGGAAGGTTTTGATAACTGTGAAAGTAACAAAACACTTACTATACAAGCAAATATACAAGTACATCACAAAACATAAACTATGAATACCTATAGATAGATACATAATATTATAGAGCTTTTACTATAGAAAATCTATAGTTTTATAACATATACTTATTTACCTATACTTAATTTATCGGTTATTGAAAATAGCTCTCATGGTACTTAGTGCGGTCTCAATATACCATCAAAAACTATAATAAAAATGAAAGAGCCCCACGAGAGGCTCTTTCACCATGATATAGATTACTTTTTGATGCTATACAAATAACTACGACGTAATTGTCAATTATTAGTATAGCTTTATAATCGAACCATTACAGTAGTTATATCTATTAGATAGTCACTTCTACACCTAGACGGAAGTTGCGACCTTGACCTGGCCACCAGTCACCAGGGTTGCCCCAACGAACGTTAGATTGTTCTGCATAGTATGTATCAAAGATATTATTGATACGACCAAATATAGTAACATTTTCGCGTACACGATAGTTAGCGCTGATATCCGCCAACCAGTACGTTTTACGTGGGAATACATTATCTGCAGGGCCAGGACGATTAATGATACCGCGGATATCCAAATGAGCATCCCATTTAGCATCGTTGTAATCAAGGCCTGCATTAACAGCATGTTTTGGCACATACCCATCGCGATTTGCTTTGCGAGTTGGTGTCGCATCAATATGAGTATACGTATAGCCAAGGCGTGCGGACAAGTGGTTCGTCAATTGTTTACGCACATCCGCATTGATGCCACGAGCTTTTTCAGTGTCAAAATTGCGATATTGACCTGTAAAATTTGCTGGATCTGTCATAACCCAACCGATTTTATCCTTCGTACTACGGCTGAAGAAACTAAGATTACTATTCCATGTTTTACCGAATTTATGGTGTACACCTAAATCAAATTCATGACCTGTTTCCGGTTTCAAATTGCGATTGCCATTGAAGCCATCAAATAATTGGTATGGTGTAGGTGCCAAGAAGTACTCTTTATACGCAGCATATACATTTGTTTTCTCATTTACATCATAGCCAAGACTAATGGATGGAGATGTATGTGTACCGAAGGAGGAATGATGGTCAACGCGGATACCAGGCGTTACAGTCCACTTAGGAGCGAATTTCCACTCATCTTGAATGAAGTAAGATGTATTCGTAAGCTTCACCCCGCCCATATTAAGCACCTTATCTTGTCTCCAATCAAAGCCGCCTACTACAGTATGGTCTTTTGCTTTATACGTAACTTGATCCCCAATACCACGAGTCTTCACATCCGTTAAGTACCCATCATATGTTGTTTTATAATGATTGTTCATCAAGTATAATTGATGGCTCCAGCGATTACTGATTTTGTTGTTCCAAATCGCACGCAAGGAGTCATTCGCTTCATTACCATAACGAATATGGTTAAGGGCACCCAAATGGTCGGAATACATCACATCACCACGATATGTATCGTAAGCTATTTTTACATCGTTCTTATCATTGATTTTATTGCCCACCATGAAAGATGCACTATGGCTGTTGCCATGTTGCGGAACGCGTACGCCATGACCATCTTTATAGGAACCAATAATATCTTTTTGTATGCCTACACGCCAATACCAATCATTTTGGCTACCTTCGTTGGTAATTGCGTATTGCTCTAAATCATTGCTGCCACCCATCACGCGAAGCTTAGTTTGTACACCTTGCTCAGGTTTTGCGGTGATTACATTTACTACACCACCAATGGCACCGGAACCATACAATGTAGAGCCTGCACCACGTTGAACTTCAATGCGATCAATACTAGACATATCTTTCAAAATAGTCATCGGCGGATTCACACCAGCCGCCCCCATATTGATGCCGTCTACCAAATACAATACTTGGTCAGACCCATTGATGCGGAATGCATTGGAGTTCGTGTAACCTACGCCACCACCATACGTATTAATATCTACGCCCGGTACGATGTTCAAGGCTTCGTTCATATTCGTAGCATGGCGCTCACGAATATCGTCGCCTGTTACTACGCCTACACTAGCTGGCACTTCTGAAAGCTGTTGTTCACTACGAGTCGCCGTAACAACAATGGTATGCGCTTCTTTCGCATCACCAGCGTCAACAGCTGATACACTAGAAGCACTCAATGTGCTACCAAATACGAGAGCTAACCCTATGTACATGGATAATCGTTGCATTCTTGATACTTTCATAAAAACCTCCACACACACTAAATCATTTGTTATATATATTTTGTGCCATAGAAACCATTGCACGAGTCATAAATTGAGAATAACTCATGACCTGCGAGGAATCTACGAGGAACACACGACGATTGGCGATGGCCTTAACCCCTTGCAAAGCAGGGTCAGAATAGAGCTGTTCTGCCGTTGCTGGCGTAGTACCATCCGAAGTATAGGCCACCGATGGGATGATGATAATGTCTGGATTCGCTTTAATTAAATCCTCTCGCGTCCCATTATCAAAAGGCCCCAAGCCTAATTGGGCGGCCCCATTGGTAACCTTCAGATATTTAGTCATATCATCAAAGGTTGACCCTTTGCCACCGGTTAAACCAAATTGCGTATAAAATGCTACTACAGGGCGTTCACCGGTATGTTTATTGGCTAACGCTTCGACAGTTTTCAAATCTGCATCCATGCTAGCAATCATCTTTTCATCCGAAGCGTGTAAGAGTCCTGCAATTTCATGGATAACTGCTTTTGCTTCTTCTACCGTAGTCGGAGTCTTATAGACGTAAACGGGAATCTGCATATTCCGCATTTCCCCAATTGCATCTGGAGACATCCAGTTTGGAACTAATACTAAATCAGGTTGTACTGAAAGCATGGATTCAGCAGTTGCTTTCACATGCGTCCCCACCTTGGCAGACTCGTCAGGCACATTGTTAGGCACGGTGCCAACGGCTGCTACTCGGCTCGGATCAACCAAGGATAACACTATATCCTCTGTACTGGCAGCAATAGGGACGATTCGCTTCGGCTCACTAGGCACCGTAACAGTTACACCAGTGCCATCCGTAACTTGATGTGTCGTGCCCGTTGTCCCCGTCTGCGTAGGACCACAGCCGACCACTAAAAGTACCATCATTACTATGGTACATATGATAGAAATTCTTTGTTTCATACTAACGACCTTCTATAACCCCTTCCATGGAAATAAATAATGATTGCAAATCCTGTAATATTTCAGGCGATGCATTCCAATAGCCACGTTGAGAAGCCTCTAGCAAGGTTTCTGTAATGCGCTGTAAGGCCCAAGGATTTACATTGCGCATCCAGTCTTGTACCGTCTTGTCTAAAGCATACTTATTAGCATACCCTTCATAGACCCAGTCTGGTACGACATCACTCGTAGCATCCCAACCAAAGGTATGGGATACGACATTCGACATATCCGATGCCCCTTTGTAGCCATGTTTCATCATGGCTTGAATAAATTTAGGGTTCTGCGTTTCCCCTCGCACGACGCGGCGAATTTCGTCACCTAAGGGCCTCATCACAACACGACTGCGGTCTGAGCTATCCCCCACATAGGCGCGCGGCGCACTGCCCTTTGCGGTGCGCACCGCCGCAATGAGACCACCGTGATAACTATAATAATCATCAGCACTCATAATATGGGTTTCTCGATTATCTTCGTTCTTAATGGTCACATCCATCGTAGTTAATCGACGTTGGAACAGCCTCATGTCCTGAGGAATGTCCTTGTGCAGATGAAAGCTACTCCACTTGCTGTAAACTTGAGCAATATCTTGTACGGATTCCCAGTTTTTGCCTTCAATCAAGGCTCCCACACCCGTGCCATAAGCTTGGGGCGGATCACCAAAGATACGGAGTCTAGCCTTTTTAGTAGCCAATAGAGGGTCCTCACCTTGCTCAACGAGCCAGTCTACATCATCGTGAATATGCTTTTTCACGTAGTTATCTTCCAACGACTCATCTAATTCTGCCACCATTTCAACGGCTTTGTCGAGCCAGCCGATAGCAGTAGGCATCATATCTCGAATGAGGCCACTGATGCGGCCCATCACATCGATGCGAGGGCGCTGCAATTCCTCTAAAGGAATCACTTCTAAACCTGACACGCGACCGCCCGATTGCCATTTAGGTCGAACTCCTAACAAGTAAAGGAACTCACCCAAGCACTGACCATGACTTCTAGAATTGCTCGTAGCCCATAGGATGATGCCAATCGTCTCAGGATACCGTTGTTCATTCAAAATATAGTCAGCGATAACTTGATCTGCTAACTCTATGCCTAATTGATAGGCTATCTTCGTCGGTAAAGCTCTTTCATCTAAACCATAGAAGTTACGCCCCGTAGGCAGTACGTCGACTTGACCGCTCGAGGGGGATCCCCCAGGACCAGGCTCTACATATCTGCCCTGTAAGGCATTTGAAATGGAGCTTAGCTCGTTCTTGGTGTCACCTAATTTAGGAATATACTCTCGAACGATAGCATTCGCCAAAGGTTCTAACCGTTCGGGCACTGTATAATCTGATGTATTGACCACATAGCTTACAAAGCTACGCAATTCATTCCAAATTCGATCTATGGTAACACTATATCGTATACCATCTGAATGAATTTCGCCAGCATGTTCCACCATATAGGACCAATCATAACCTAATTCTTCTGCGATGGTAGCAAGACCTGATGGAATTTCACCTTGAGGGGTGCTTACAATAGCAGTAATAAATTCTTCTAAATTCTCCCCTTCAGGCCCTTTCCCCAAGATGTGCAAGCCATTACGCATCTGCATATGTTTCAAGTCGCTCAGCTTTTCATGGACCTCTGTAATAATATCGTCCACCGTCATCGTTAAGCCTCGACCTTCATCGATGAGATGACACTCCATGGCCTTTTCCCGAATCACTTCGCCTATATTAGAGACGCTTTCAGGATGTTCCTGCTCAAAATGACTATGCTCATCGAGCAAGGACGCTAATTCTTCGAACTCATCGTAAAGGCCCGCCGTCGTCATCGGTGGCGACAAGTGCCCCACTAAACAAGCCGAGCTACGCCGCTTGGCTTGTATGCCTTCCCCTATAATGGTCGTCCAATAAGGATAAATATTTGGCAAACTAGAAATACCGATTTCAGGATAACAACTAGCGCTGAGGCCAGCTCCTTTACCTGGCAGCCATTCTAGAGAGCCATGGGTACCAACATGGATGACTGCATCAGCTTGAAAGACGTTCCGCACCCAGTGGTAAAAAGCCAAATATTGATGCGGTGGTGGCAAACATGGATCGTGATAGATGGCAGATACATTCTCTCCGAACCCGCGCGGCGGTTGTACCGTAATCCACAGATTGCCATTGGAAAAACCTGGTATGATGACTTCATCATCGTAGACAAATACATCTCCTGGGGCCTCCCCCCAAGATGTAATCATAGCTTGTTGCGTATCTGCTGGCAGTGTTTCAAAGTATGCTTTGTAATCCTTACTGCTCAAGCGACCTTCAGCCGAAGCTAGCAACTCATCGGAAAGCATGGAGCGGTCGTTTGTCATATGGGACGTTACCACATCCATCAAATCTGCACTCGTTTCTGGCAACGTATCGATGGTATAGCCTTCTGCTTTCATGTCTCGTAATAACCGCAGCACCGACTCAGGCGTATCTAGGCCTGCTGCGGAACCAATATTGGAATTCTTAGGCGGATAATTATGTAATATAACGGCCACTTTTCGTTCCGATACAGGAATATGGCGCAATTTAGACCATTTAATAGCTCGCCGTACAATAGCAGCGATGCGTTCTTTTACAGGCAAGTATATATAGTGGCCACGCTCATCATAGGTTTGGCACGCTACGACACCGCCTTGAATAACCCCATCTAGCTCAGGCTGAGATATAGATAAATTCACGTCTAAAGGCGTTACACCTTGTGGATTCTCGGCCCAAGATTTCTCATCCATGTATATGGTATAACCCTGAACGATAGGAACGCCCTGTAATTTTAACTCCTCCAAGGTTTGAGCCCCTAAGGACTGGAAGGAGAATTTACAAGTATTTATAAGCACATCAAAGGGGAATATATCCTTTCCAAAAAGATGATTCATGGACAACTTCATATTCGGAATGCCTACGCGCGGATTTGAGCCATACTGACCATAAAAGATAATCGGATTGTACTGATGCTTATAAATCTCTTCAAATAAGGCCTGTTGATACTCAATGTCCCCCATAATCCATTCGTCGCGGTAAAAGTATACTGCGATAGATGACCAATCTCGATGACCTTCGGCATCCATAAACTCATCATAAGTTTTGTAAATATTGCCTTCTCGACCCATGATGGCTTGCCAAGGAATAGGATCTGGCTCTTCCCATTCAGAGGTAGGTTTAGTACTGAAAGCACCATTGATTAAGCGTACATAATTCATGACCCCACTGGTTCGGCGGTAGCTTTCAAGAAAAATCCGTTTATCCTCATCCAAATTACGATATAAAATATCCGTCTTCTTAGGCTCTACCACATCGATCCAGTATTTAGGATGATGAGCATATAACCAGCGTTCCAAGCGTTCTAAGAAGGGCGAATCTAAACCAACCCCCATATTCGTTACCAAAACTACATCGGCAGCGCGTAAGCGACTTTCAAAGTCAGCATCCCATTGAGGAGGCTTTTTCATATTGCAAAGGTCCACCTCGCCCTGTAAGAGTTCCGGGTAAGTGGCAACAGCTTTTTCTATATATTGGATTTGTTTTCCTAAATTAGAAATATACAGGAGACGACTCATGATCTACCTCCGCGATACACGCAAAATACTATCTGATGTAATAGAGTCCATCGCATAATAACTGCCATTCATTAATTTACACAATTCCTTAGCCAGACCGAGCTTGATAAAGCCCGTTTCCGTATCGATAACTATACAATCTACAGGCAGCGTTCCTAGAATACGAGCCCATTGTTTTGCCTCTGCTACTGGATTCTCTGAATCGCCTGAAGTAGCACGACCATCGGTAATACATATCATTTGAATCCGCTCTGTTGAATGTCTACGAAGCAATCTATCACACATAGTATAGGCCACTCGTAAGCCTTGAGCTAAAGGGGTCTTTCCCCCTGTTGGCAATTTTGCTAACAATCGCTCTGCTCGCTCTACACTACGAGTAAAAGGCAATAGTACCTCTGCTGAATCCTTGCGAAATGCAATGAGTCCCACCGAATCACGGTGAATATAGGAGTCTCGCAATAAGCTCAAAATTGCGCTCTTAGTCGCCTCCATGCGATGTCGGGCTGCCATAGAGCCACTAGCATCCACTACAAAAAGCTGGTACGCACCGATCCGCTTTTCACGAGCTTTTCGGCGGTAATCTTGGGGTTTTACTACAATAGATAGCCCTTTTAAATCATGATGCTCTGTTTGTGGGGCCCTTTGACATAAGCATTCTGATGTAACAGATCGCTCTACCACATTTAATGGGGTATCTGCCTGTAATGGCGTTACCCTTTCAACGGCTCGCAATCGTTGATACGGTGCGGCTGCACGCAATGTGTCAATTAAGGCCAAATCCTCTAAAGCATGTTCATCTTGATAGGCTCGAATCATGCGCCCTCTAATGTCCTTTGTTTTAGTCATGAGGCGCCGACCGGAACCCTTACGGTACTGACGGTCTACTGTTTTAGAAGATTGCAGTTTCCACTGAAAAAATTGGTTAGCTATACGGGCAACAGTATCTGGCAAACATAAAGAAGATATTCTATCAGATACATCACCTTGAGTATTCATTGAATCAGAAGTTCCCCACTCATTCGCTGTAGACTCTAATGTTTCTGGATGATTGGATGTCCTTGATTTACCATCATCAAAATCCATATCACTTGAGCCATCATGACCATCACTATTTGAATTATCTAGCCCATTAGCATTTAACTCGTCAGAATGGAATTCATCACGCTTGGAATCTTCGGAATCAAAGTTATTAGAGTCGTCCATATCCGAATCATCCATTGCTGATTCGGTATTCTTCTGGAACTGGTTTTGGTCACTTGTACTATTAGATGCCTCTCCTTGTGAAGTCCGAGACTCAGGTGTATCATTGCGTTTCATGCGATGAGGTAGTACATAGAGAGCGGCTCGTTCCGCATGAGACGGCTTACAGTAAGAACTGCCATCAAGAACTGCTAAGGATTTCATAACTTGTAATAATATATACTCTGCACCATGACCTACTGTGTGAGCTTGCAATGCATAGGATATAGCCAGTGAAAGCATGGCATCGGAAACAACTATCAATTGAACTCGTTTAGGATCTATTAGGCCCAATAAATCCTCAGATAAAGGCTCAATTTCATCTCGCCTTCGTCGTAACACCTTCACCTTAGATTGTAGTGTAGGTGCGTCCATAGATACATGCACATCTACGAGTTCCCACTCCGCATCATCTAAAGTTCTATCCTCATGATTTATGGTCAGTATCAGTAGTATTTGACGACGTTTCGCTTCTACCAATAGTGTATGACGGACTTCAGACGATAAAACGTGAGCATCATCGACGACCCAGCATCGAATACTCATATCACCTAACAAGCCAGATGCCATAACCATCTTGCTCTGTGCAAGGGATGCTTCAAAATCGATGGACTCTTGTAGTTGTGAACTATCTATATAAACAGGTATCAAACGATATGGAATTTGCCATTTCTCGAAATACTGGCGAAGTAAATAACTTTTACCCACACCGGTACCACCAGAAATGACAATGGTATGAATCTGGTCGTTTACAAGGCCTATTTTGAGGGCCTCTTGTACAGATGTTTCCATAACTAGTCCTCAAACACTGCGGATACTACTGTATCAATACGGTCTTCATCGTGACCTTGTTCTTCAAAGGGCAAGCGACGTAAGCGATGTTTTAACGCTAATCGTGCCGCCACCTTAAGGTCTTCCGCAGTAATTTGGTTGCGACCGTGAAAGGCTGCATGAGCACAAGCCGTATGCATCATCGTAATGTCTGGGCGATGTCCATCGACGCCGACACCAATGCTAATACTCGCTATTTTTAACAAAATATCATCAGATGGAATGATACTCGGCAATAATTCACGCGCTTGTAATAAACGTTCGTGCAGGCTACGTTCTGATTCCTCGTAAGATGCTACAAAGCTTTTAGGATTGTCGCCAAAGGCGAGGCGACGCTTGATAACCTCCATACGTTGTGCTGGGTCCTGTTCTCCATAGACCATGACAGATAGTCCGAAACGGTCTAACAGTTGAGGTCGAAGGTCGCCTTCTTCAGGATTCATCGTTCCTACGAGAATAAAACGAGATGGATGAGAGTGGCTCACTCCTTCCCGCTCTACCGTATTCACCCCCATAGCTGCCACATCTAATAAAATATCTACAATATGGTCATCTAATAGATTAACCTCGTCTACATAGAGGATATTTTGATGGGCTGCGTGTAAAATACCCGGTTCAAAGGCTTTTACCCCCTCTTGCAATGCCTTTTCCAAATTTATGGATCCTACAACGCGATCTTCCGTAGCATTGATAGGTAGCTCAACAACAGACATCGCTGATGCGCCTGTTTCCATAGGAGGTAACAGATTCGCTAACGCACGTACAGCCGTAGACTTAGCAGTGCCTTTTTCGCCTTCAATTAACACACCGCCGATTGATGGGTTTATGGCATTGAGCAACAAGGCCAATTTCATTTCATCTTGACCAACAATAGCAGTAAATGGATATAGCATACGTCTAACCTCACTCAGATTCGCAATACAAAACTGTCGCCATACCTAATAAATCAATAATCCCTAAGATAACTCAAGTATCATAATCCACTCTAACTATTTCAGATTTGGATCAATAGATATTGCTGTATTAGCATCAGTTTGTTTAAAGTCATCAATATTTGTAGTTCCTTTTGGGAATACAAAGATACGTTGTTGTTTAAAGTACGGATCATCGTAAACCGCGGCCGATAAACGAAACGCTTTTCGTAGATTTTCTGCCGTCAATACATCACGAGGCGTACCTACATCAATGATGTGTCCATCGCTAACCAAAACGAGTTTAGTGCAGTATTTTGCGGCTAATTCTAAGTCATGAACAACAATTAAAATCGTTTTACCTTCGTCACATAATCTGCGCCCTTCATGAAAGATATCGTCAGCGTAGACTAAATCGAGCGCCGCCGTCGGTTCATCGAGTAACAACACCTCTGTTTGTTGTGCTAATGCCTTAGCCAAGAATACCCGTTGTCGCTCACCGCCGCTCAAAGATTGTACGGACCGATGCCGCAAGTGATACACGCCCACCTCTTTCATGGCATTTTCTACAATGACCTTATCTTCAGGGCCCTCTTGTTGCCACCATTTCAAATACGGATAGCGGGCAGTCATCACAATATCGATGGCTTCATAATCAAAGGAAACATTGACGGACTGCTGCATATACGCCACATGATGAGCGATTTCCTTGTCGCTCAAAGAAGTGATGCTTTTACCATCCCAGAAAATATCTCCACCAGATGTAGGATAAAGGCCACGCAATGCTTTTAACATTGTTGTCTTACCAGAGCCATTAGGGCCGATAATGCCTACGAACTCGCCCCGCTCAATAGCAAAGGATGCCTCTTTTACAATAGTTGTATCTCCTAATGTGACAGATAGAGATTGAACATCTAGTTTCATTAGGCCCCTCCTTTACAACGCAAGCGATGAAGTAAATATAGAAAATACGGTGCTCCTAAGAGAGCTGTCATGATACCGACGCGAATCTCCACTGGTTGAGCAATAACGCGACCTAATGTATCACAGAATACGAGGAATAATGCGCCTCCAACGGCCGCCATAGGCAATAGTATTCGATGATCTGGCCCTACTAAGATACGCACAATATGTGGTACCACAAGACCTACAAAGCCAATAGAACCACTGACGCACACCGCAGTAGCAGTAACGACGGATGCCAAAAACAGGAATAACATGCGGTACACCATAACAGGCAAACCCAAGGCACGCGCCTCTGTATCGCCGAGAACGAGTACATTCAGGTGACGACCGAGCATCATTAATATAACGCTACCCGTCATGATAGGTCCTACCGCCAATAGAACGTGGTCCCAACGACGGAAATCGAGGCCCCCCACCATCCAAAATAGGAATTCACGTAGGCGATATTCATTAATCATCGTCAAGATCCCCGATGTAAAAGCACCGAGAAGCATACTAACAGCAACCCCTGCTAGCAACAATGTAGTCGTGTCGAGTTTGTTATTACGCCACGTTAAGAGAATCGTAATCCCAACGGATACAAAGGCCCCTACAAAGGCAAAAGCAGGCATGTAAAACATACCGAGAGATGTCACGCCAAGAGCAATGGCAATAACGGCGCCGAGAGATGCCCCTGCGGATACCCCCATAATACCTGGATCCGCCAAAGGGTTTGAGAAAACGCCTTGCATAACGGCGCCAGCGATCGCCAAGGCACCGCCTACGAGCAGTCCAATGATGAGGCGCGGCATGCGGATAAACCACAGTACTGCCTCTTGTTCAGCAGAAATAGGTTCAGTAAAACTCACTGGTATGCCCATACCATTCAAAATACTTTGGACGCCCCCTCCAATAGGAATCATAATGGTCCCTACATGGAGTGCCAATAAGCTCACTATACATAGCAATACCCCAATCAGAGTGATCGCCATGATGCGTTGTGTCTGTTTAGTCATGAGAATTCCTTTCTAATTGAGGATACACAGTATACATAATGGCTAACATCGCTTCGCCAATATGCTGATTCATAGTATATAAGTACGCTGCCGGTAAGGGCTTAACGTGATTTTCCTTGATAGCAGGTAAATTTTGAAAGGCTGGATTTTTTAAATATCGATCCGCCAAATTCTTATCCATTCCCTTATAGGAAGGAATAAAGATATAGTCTGGATTCATGGCTAACACCCGTTCCTCCCCAAAGGGTATGTGCGGTGGTAAGCCAATCCGATCAGGTGCATTATAGATACTCATATAGTGACACATATCATCAAAAAGGCTTCCTGTTCCCGTATATCCGTCCATAGATGATACAAAGAGAACCGTCTTGCGCTGCTCAATTGGAATAGATTCTGCTAGGTGCTTTATTTCATCTATTTCACGATGAATCTTCCGAATGTAAAAGCTACCCTTTTCATCTTCGCCGATAATATGAGCAATATCCATCACATTCTGAATCACTCCATCCACCGTAGAAGGGGTAGGTACCACAACAGTGGCTATACCCATGTGCCGTAAGCCATAGATAACATCAGCCGATATATAATCTGGCGCTATAACGAGATCCGGTTTCAAGGCTATGATTTTCTCCAAAGGATACGAACTCAACACTGGTTTTACCAGCTTTGCGCGCTTTGCCTCTAGCGAATATTCCTCATAGGTAGACAATTTATTAATGCCTGCTAAACGTTCTGGTTCTATAAGTCCTAATAAAATTGTGTCGACCGCAGAAGACAGTGATAAAATCCGTTTTGGATGCTCTGGAACAGCAACTTGAACGCCATCATGACTGTCAACATAACGAGTATATGGCGTTACATTTGCCTCCGATTGAGGTCCACAACCCGCTATACATACACAAAGGAGTATCATCAAACATATGAAAAATCCAATTTTCTTGTTCATGATGATACTCCTTGTATAGTTCTAATTAGTGATTACATAAAGACTAGAATTTTTGAGTATAGCTGAGTTGGTAATTAAATGGTTCATCCCAGTATTCCCAGTCGCCGTTGGAAATAACATTATGACGGTTTAACAAGTTACGTGCATCTAGCCGCAAGGATGAGTTTTCATTGAACTGATAGCCTACGTATGCATTCCAAGCTATAAGATTTGGGTTTGTACCGCCATCACGGTTCTTCATCCGTTTTGTTACAAAGTTGATGCTAGTACCTGCAGTCCAGGTTGAGCTATTATAATGGATACCCCCTGTAAATTGCAATTTAGGGTTAGCTTGTTTCCAATAGGTCTTATCGATTTCTCGTTGTTTTGGATTAGAATACGATGCACCCACAGTCATTTTTAAGTGATCTGTTAATTTACGACCATATTGGGCTTCGATACCGACATTTCTATAGCGACCACCATTTACGCGAATCGTGTTTTTACCATTGCTATCCGGTTTCCAAGAGAAGAAGTTTTTAAAGTCCATATAGAAGAGCGCTACTTTCCAGCTATCTTTGTTAGTAATGTGTTTATAGCCTAATTCGTAATTCCACCCTTCTTCAGGTTTCAAATTACGTCCACTAACAGAGGCATAGCCTTTATTAATTTTCTTGAAAGTATCGCTTAAGTTCGGCATTCTAAAGGCTTTACCAACATTTATGTACATGGATGATTCCTTGTTAATACGATGTTGTAATTGGAACTGAGGAATTAATACGCGTTGATTTTTCACAGGGTCTTTAATATCCGAATAACGCAAGCCTAAAATACTAGTCCATTTAGGATTGATTTGATAGGAGTATGTACCATAAATGGCATAACTATTGCGATGTGGATTTCCATAGTATGGACCAGATGTAGTGCGATATGTTTCTCGTTTACCAAGTACACCTGCAATGAAATAGTCCTTGCCACCGCGGAAGTCCCATTCATGTTGCACATCGAAACCATATTGTCGAGCAATATAGTTGTTATCACTCAACGTATATGTCTTTTTGCTATGTATGCGACTTTTACCATACAAATCTCTATCATTGTAGAAGATTGTACCTGTAGTATTGCCATCTTTATAAACTAAAGACGCATTATTTTTAGTATCTTTATAAGCATATGTTGTAGAGTGAAGCTTTTGCTTAATAGGATTCGTTTCTGTACTCAACTGTCCAAAAGAAGAATTACCTTCAAAACGACTAAAGTTCAAAGTCAACTTATCATTTAATTTACCGCTCATAAATACACCTAAGGAATTCCCTTTGTTACGAGCTGTATAATATTCATAGCCTCTAGCATAAGCACCGATATCGGAGCGGATAGGGGTTTCTGGATCTTGAGCACCAAAGAAGTTACGTTCCACACCAATTAAGAAGCGAGGCGTGCCATAGTTAATTTTATAAGTTTGGCGACCCATATTACCAAAACCTACCGTAGCAGAGCCCCCTTCTTTACTTGGAGTCTTAGTAATTACATTGATAACACCACTCATAGCATCAGCGCCATATAAAGCAGAGGCTGCACCTTTTAATACTTCAATGCGTTCAATAGAGCTAGTCGGAATAGAACTAAGGCCGCCCTTGCCATTGAGGTTCATCGGTACCCCATTCATGAGAATCAAGGATCCCCGTTCAAGGCCACGGATATTCACACGGCTATCCATAGCCCCATATTCAAGACCGGATGCACCATAGGAAAAAGACGTAATGCCTGGTACCATATTAACTGCATCAAATGCATTTTTAGCACCGCTATTAGCTAAGTCCTTTTGAGTAATAACATCCATCGCAGCCGGCGTATCTAAATCTAAAAGAGCCATGCGATTTGCTGTTACATTAATAGTATGGATTTCAGATACTCCATTAGTTTCACTCGATGCAGCTATAGTAGGAGTCTTATCAGCACTTACCTCTGCTGCATATCCATTCACAGACAATCCTATCAATGCTAAACCCACAAGTATAGATATACGATGCTTAATTTGTTGTCTCATACCAAATGCCTCACTTAACACATATATACATTCACACAATTATATAAACTACATATTTGTATTATTACACATTTATTTGGCCCGCACAAAACCCATACCCCTACCGCTACTGCATTCTCGGGGGATTGTATCGTTAATACATATTAAAATTTTTGTGTATAACTTAATTCATAATTGAATGGTGCATCCCAGTATTCATAATCTCCATTGGATACCACATTATGACGATTCAAAAGATTGCGTGCATCGAGGCGTAATGTAGCATCTTTGTTAAAGTGATACCCAACGTAAGCATTCCAAAGAGCAATGTTAGGATTCAAGCCACCATCACGATTGCGCAAACGTTTGGTAACAAAGCTAAAGGATGTACCAGCTTCCCAGGTTGGGCTTTTATAATGAATGCCGGTTGTAAACTGTAACTTAGGAGCCGCTTGTTTCCAATAGGTTTCATTCATTTCCTTTTGTTTTGGATTAGAATAAGAACCACTTACACTCATTTTGAGTCGATCTGACAAATGTCTACTATACTCAGCTTCAATCCCAACATTGTGGAATTTACCACCGTTTACGCGAATGGTTGGGCGACCATTTACATCAGGTTGCCATTGGAAGAAGTTCTTGAAGTCCATATAGAACACGTCCACCTTCCAGCTATCCTTCTTATTAAGACGTTTATAACCTAATTCATAGTTCCAACCCTCTTCAGGCTTAAGATTTTTACCACTTACTGCTGTGTATTGGCGGTTCACGCTACGGAATGAATCACTCAAGCTAGGCATCGTGTAAGCTTTCCCTATATTTAAGTACATGGAGGAAGCTTTATTGATGGTGTGCAACAATTGGAACTGAGGCGTTAACACATATTGGTCCTTAATAGGATCACTAATGGCTGTATAACGCAATCCCAAAATGGCAGTCCATTTGGGATTGATTTCACGAGAATAGCTACTGTACACCGCATAGGTGTTACGATGAGGCCGTGTATACACAGGGGCCTGTGTGGCACGATAGGTTTCTTGCTTACCTGTAACACCGGCAATCAAATAATCCTTACCGCCTCTAAAGTCCCATTCATGTTGTACATCTATACCATATTGACGAGCTACATAACTGGTTTCGGTCGGCTTGAACTGTTTAGCACTATGAACACGGCTTTCACCACGCATAGTACGGTCATTATAAAACAATGTTCCCGTCGTATTATCATCCTTATAAATCAAAGATGCATTATTACGGTCATCCTTGTAATGATATGTCGTAGAATGACGAGCCTGTCTCACAGGATTTCTTTCTGTACTAATCAAACCAAAGGAGGAACGGCTTTCAGCGCGATTATAATTTAATGTTATTTTATCTGAAAGTTTACCGCTCATGAACACGCCTAAGGAGTTACCTTTATTGCGCGTAGTGTAGTAATCATATCCCTTGCGGCCTGTATAGTCATACCGCACCGGTGTAGATGGATCTTGAGTCCCCCAGTATTTTCTATCGATACCAACGAGGAATCGATCAGTACCATAAGAAATATCAAATCTCTTGGAGCCTCGATTACCTACAGCTACCGTAGCAGAACCGCCCTCTTTTGACGGCGTTTTTGTAATAATATTTATAACGCCACCTAAAGCTTCTGCGCCATATAAGGTAGAGGCCGCCCCCTTTACAACTTCGATGCGCTCAATGGCACTGGTAGGTATAGAGCCAATTCCGCTCTTACCATTTAAGTTCATAGGTACACCGTTTACAAGGACAAGTGCACCGCGATCGAGGCCACGAATATTCGTACGGCTATCCATGCCACCAAAATCTGCGCCAGACGCACTAAAGGAGTTAATGGTTACACCCGGTACATTAGCGACCGCATCAAAAACCGTCTTAGCACCGCTATTTTGTATATCCTCTTGGGTAATAACAGAAGTCGATACTGGTGTATCTAAATCTAATAACGATGTACGATTAGCAGTAACATTTATGGTAACTTCTTCCTCATTATTGTTCATTGTTACATCTGCAGCATAACTATTAATTGACATAGTAGTTAATGCCATAAGCACTGCTACATAGACTTGTTTATTCATTCGTTTCATCATCCACGCCTCTTTTTTCAATTATTCCATATTATATATAATATTTAATCGTCCATTTGGTAATGTTTGTACCGCGGCGGACACGCCGTAGATGTGTCGGATGGTCTCCTCTGTCAATACTTCGTGAGGGGTCCCTGTACACACTACGGCGCCATCTTTTAACGCAATGAGACGATCACAATAGATGGCTGCTAGATTCAAATCATGAATAGCAGATACTACGGTTGCATCGAGGCGCTTCACAATCGTCATCAGTTCCAGCTGATACTTAATATCTAAGTGGTTTGTCGGCTCGTCTAGCACTAGGCATTCTGTGCGTTGTGCCAAGGCTCTTGCCAAAATAACCCGTTGTTGCTCGCCACCAGATAAGGTATTAAAACTGCGACTTTCAAAATCACTAAGTCCTACTTGAGCCAATGCATGTCGCGCGATTTCATAGTCATCAATTTGATCTCTATCGAGCAACCCTTTATAAGGGGAACGGCCCATGAGAACCATTTCAAGGACGGAAAAATCAAAATTAACCGTACTATGCTGTGCCACTACAGCCATTTTTAAGGCTGTATCACGATGGCTTAAAGAACTCATTTCAGTGCCATCAAAGAAAATCTTGCCATTGTTAGGTTGAAGCACGCGGTATAAACATTTTAAAAACGTACTTTTACCGCTACCATTAGGCCCAATAATACCAACAAATTCCTTATTTCGTATATCTAGGGAAATATCCTGAAGAATCTTTTTAGAACCAAATGAGACTTGGATATTATCTGTTTGAATATTCATTATTCCCCTCCAAATCCGTAGTTCTTACGCACCAACATGTATACAAAGGTTGGTGCCCCAATGAGAGAAATGAGAATGCCGATTGGCAATTCTGCGTGAGGAATAATGCATCGGCACAAGCCATCAGCGATGACGAGGAAAATACTGCCCCCTAATGCGCTGAACGGAATCAAGGTCCAGTGATTTGTACCAATGGTCATCCGCACAAGGTGAGGAATTAAGAGGCCTACGAAGCCAATCATACCCGCCGCGTACACCACAAAGCCAATGATAAGAGAGCTAATAATCAAGTAAACTTGTCGATATCTATGCAAATCGCGACCTAAGGTAATAGCCACCTCATCACCGAGGAGCATCATGTTTAAAATTCTGCTTTGAGACCAGAAGAAAATAATGCTCACGAGGACAACGACGGCAATAAAGGGCAACATATCCCATTTAGCACCCGCAAAGCTACCCATCAACCAGTATGTAATGGTTTGGATGCCTTCCTTATCGTCCGCTAAATAGACCACAAAACTAGAGAAGGAGCTACATACGGCGCTTAACGCCAAGCCCCCTAAAATCAATTTCACCGAGTTTGGTCGGCCCCCTAAATTTGAGATAAACAACACGCCAAAGGAAATCGCCATGGCCCCAATAAAAGCCATAACACCGACGAAGTTCTCACCGAACATAACGCCTACACCAAATAAAATAGCTACCGTAGCACCGAGAGATGCGCCAGAGGAAATCCCCAAGATATAAGGATCTGCCAGTGGATTCTTAACGATGGCCTGCATGATAACGCCAGATACCGCAAGGCCTGCCCCAATAATGGCAGCCATCAACAACCGTGGCATACGCAATAACCATATAATAGTCTGCTCTGGACCATTCATAGGATCATCGATAGCCAATGGGCTAGAAAATTGATCTATGACAATATTGAAAATTTGAGAAAGTGAAAACTGTACTGTACCAACAGAAAGTCCCCATAGAATGGCTACTGCTAGCACCCCTATGAGGACAAATCCGCCAGCAGTATATCCAATACGTTGTAGCATACTGCTCCTTTATTAATGAATTAAATCAGGTACCCCTTCTGGATATAGATTAGGGTACAACCCATGCGATACGATGTCGATACCATCGGATAAACGAATACCAGGACTATATACAGCAAGCAATGGCAAGAAATGAACGCGCTTATTGCGCAACGCATTTACCCCTTGTAAACCTGGCTGCGTTAATACATAATTCATAATCACATCTGCTTGGCTATATTCGCCGTCAGATACGATCAAGAAAATTACATCTGGATTCTGCTCCACCACGTCCTCCATACTAATGGACGGCGTTTCTGTGTCAATTACATCGGCGTGCAAGGAATCCCCTATATTACCGGCTAATGTCTTATGTCCATACAATCGAAAATGCTTGCCTTCCACCTCGATAAACAATGCCTTTGGTGGCTTTTCGTTAGCCGTTTGAGCTACCGTGTATGCCACAGATTGTTGCATCTCTTGAATGAGACGCTCTGCTTCCATGTTGCGATTAAAAATACGCCCCAAATCTCGAATATATTTATACTCCATATCCATGGTGAGCGCCGATTGAGCACCTAATGAGGACTCTGCAATATATACATTCGCTTGTCTCGCCTGCCAAAATGTAGGTGTTTGTAACATTTTATTTGTGAAAGTAGACTTCCAACCTACCAACAAATCAGGCTTCATCATCAATACGCTTTCTAAATTGGCATATTTCAGATCCTTGTATGGAATTGTATCGTATGCCGCACGGTATTCTGGTCGCACGTATTTGCGATCTGGAATCCCCATGCCCGCTACGATACGATCCCCTTCACCAAGGGCAATGATGGTTTCTATGGAGTTTTGCCACATCGCCACCACACGCTCGGGCACTGCCGTATAGGTACTTTCAAAAGGTTCACCTCGACGTACAAAGGATTCAATTGTCACTGGTGGCTGCAATTCGATATGTGCTGGTGTAGACTGATGGTCCTCAACAGTTACCTGCTGAGGACCACAACCTACACATATTAATAGACATAGTATTAATACGCTGAATCTAATCATTAGAATTTATATTTCGCCCCAATCATGAAGGAACGTGCTGGCATAGCCGCACTACCACGACCATTATAAGCGCTATAGCTTGTTTCATAAGCGCGGTTAAGAACGTTATTGACCACGATGTACGCAGTTAAATCTTTTGTTACATCATAGTTAAGGTTCCAGTCCACGATGAGGAAGCGTCTATGAGTGAATGCATAGTCACTGTTGCCAGTGTACCAGTTAATCAACAAACCAGAATATAGACGCTTGTTATCATAGGAAATGTTCAATGCATAGTGGTTTTGCGGACGCAAACTGTTAATAGCCACGTTGATATCATCGCTATTGCTATAGCCCCAGTTTGGATCAAGAACCCAACCACCTTTAGATAACCATTTATCTTTCATATGAGAATAAGACGCACTCATTGTTACATGTTCATTTAATCTGTGGTCTACTGTAATATTGAAAGATTGTTTGTTTTCTTTTGCATTAACTGCTGTTTTTTCAAAGTCGCCGGTTCTATTGTTCAAAATTGGCAATGTAGCGATGGCATTTTTCATACGCGTGTAATCATAATGAACTGCTACAGTAGTATTATTACCTTTACCAAACGTATGTAATAGGCCCCATGTGAAAGCATCACCTTTTTCATCATCTAATGGTGTATTAAATACCCCATCAACTGAACTGTAGTCGCCAGTTTTAAGCGGTCTCAAGATGCGAGTCCAACCAGCGTACATGCTAGTTTTTTTGTTGAACTTAACTTGACCATGCAAGCTAGGTGTCAAGGCACTTACACTACCTTTACCTTGGGAGTCACCGCTGCCACTACCTTGAATGCTGCTGTAATGTACATAACGTAATGCTGGTGTTAACTCCACATTGTTACCAATGTAGATTTTATCTTGTAAGTACGCATATAACGTATCACGGCGAATATCAGAGGATACTACATTACCAGCACTTTTAATAGATCGAGAATTCAACTTAGAACGGCTGTAGTCGATATTAGCGATAATATCGTGCTTATCAAGTTGACGAGTCCATTGAAGTTCAGCACCAGTTTTGCTTTCCTTATACCAACTAGTTGGACTACCAGCCATACCGCCAGTCTCTGCAATCCATTGGCGCAATGCATCACGACGGTCTGGGAATGGAGCCAAGTTAGCATCAACCCAAGCATTAAATTGCTCTACAGTTGCGCCATTAGGGAATGCCTTCGCATAGGCTTCACGAGCTTCTGCTTTTGTACCACGATACCAGGAGAATTTATCGCGACCTTCATAACGATGATCTAAACGATACAATCTTACAAAGCTTTCCATGTGGCCTTGGCGATCAAAAGTAAATTTTAAGTCTGTATCCAAGTTTTTAAACTTACTATAAGAACCATAATGACCGTCTAAAGCGAATAAATTATGGTAGCCAGGATTTCTAGAATCGCCGTACAAAGTTGGCGCATACCCTTTAGGGTTATTTGGTGTTATATATTTAGGATCTGTAATCAATTTATTGTTCGCATCAAATTGACCAATAGTAGCATTGGAAATGATACGACGCCAATCGTCTTGGTTCCAGTATTTACGACTAGGCGTAGAAATTGGATATCCATCGCGACCTTTTTTGAAGTTCATAGAAAACTGTAAGCTTTGTTTCTTATTGAACTCATGGTCAATACGCGCATTAAAGCCTTCTTCTTTCCACTTAGAACCAGTAAGTGTAGCTACTTCACCAGTATCACCATCTTTGTATTTTGAGTCTTGAGACATAGTGCGAGTAGCTGTTACAAAGTAACCAGTAGACGCATTCTTACCTGCCGCACCTTGTACAGTCAAGTTATAGCTATGCTTATTCCAGCTGCCTGTGGCCAAATCAACGGATCCACTGAAATTGCCTTTACCACGGCGTGTAATGATATTGATTACACCACCTGTAGCGTCAGAACCATATTGAGAAGCACCAGGGCCTTTGATAACTTCGATTTTATCAATAGCATCCATATTGGTTACTTCATCGATATTAACACCCGTAGATTTAGATCCTCTTTCAGAGCTATCACCTAAACGACCAGATGTAATATTATCTACACGACGACCATCCACCAAAACTACAACGCGAGAGTCACCATTGATAGATACACCATTATTGTAGAATTGATAGCCATACTCACCACCACGGTAACCAGGATTTTGGAATGTAACACCTGGAACGCGTTTAATCGCTTCAGTTACATCGCGA
This sequence comes from Veillonella sp. AF36-20BH, assembly GCF_003602765.1. Lineage (NCBI taxonomy): Bacteria > Bacillati > Bacillota > Negativicutes > Veillonellales > Veillonellaceae > Veillonella > Veillonella sp. AF36-20BH. The sequence continues at coordinate 4,980 of NZ_QTLR01000010.1, read as the reverse complement.
TAATGACGTTTTTCAATCTCTTCACGAGTGATAACCTTTACATCACCACCAGTACGGTAATAAGATTGCTCAGTAATAGTATTACCATACTCATCCTTAGCCGCATCGGCTTTCACCGAAACATTATGAACCTCATAGCCTTTGAAGTTCTCATCATACGCATATGCTTGATACGTACCTAACGCTAACGTTGCTACGATAGCAGCAGATAAAATACGACGACTCGTCATAAACCCTCCACACACAATAAAAACACGATAAAAATAATATTAAAACTAATCCTCTAACAAATGCGTTTCTTGTATTTTCTGAATTACAACTACACACAAACATAATTCATACATTATCAGCTATAGAAGATTAATTATAACCATAATCTACATTAACCACAATCGTAACTGGCTCACCTGTTGTATTCTCTATACCTCCAGAGCTCTCTACGAGGCTAGCAGCAGCATTATCGAGAATGCTAGAGCCACTACTACCGATCATATTCGCACCAGCAAAGTTGCCATCGGCATCAAAAGTGATTTCAAAGGAAACTCGTCCACTGAGTCCACGGCGCACCGCCTGTTGCGGCATCACTTTATTACTCTCAACGCGAGCGATATAACCTGAACTATCGTAAGAGCCCCCACGACGTTCTACATCGCCAGGACCTGGATCACCACCTTTAGATCCAGTACCTTCATCACCAAGCCCACCATTACCAGCATTACCACCACCAGGGCCTGGTACATTGCCACTTCCTGGATTACCAACAGGATTATCAGTATTACCATTCAAATTGACTGATGCCGTCTCATTGCCACCTAAGTAAGGATTCAGATTTTTTAAGCCTTCTGTAGGCTTTCCCGATAAATCAGGCAACACACTTCCTGCTTTACCGCCCCCTGCGACGGGTTTGTCGTCAGGATGAATCTTTAGTTTCTCAGGCTCTTTCTTCTCTTGAGAAAGTTCTTGCTGCCCCATATCGAGGTTGATAACCAGATCCTTATGCGGTGTTTCTGGCGGTTTTAAATGGCCGAACCAATTCCCTACAACCCCCCAGTACGCAATATTGATAACCAATGCAGCTACGAAAGGAATTCCATATCGTTTGTCTACCATAGAATCACTTCCGTTCTGTAGCTACGCTAACAAACCGAGCACCACTAATTTTAAGATTATCTAAAATATTGATAACATCCTTATACGCAATATCCTCAGAGGCACGTACAATAAATGCCTGTTGAGGTTCTTTTGCAACAATATCTTGAATTTCATTGCCCAGTTGATCAGGGACAATCTCACGTTCATTAAGATACATCTTATGTGTAGCTGTTAATGAAATTGTGATAGGCTCAATCGTCTTAGCAGAAGAAGATGAAGCCTTCGGTAAGTTAAGAGGAATTTGTTCCTCTGTATTCATGTACAACGTACTCATCATGAAAAATACGAGCAAGAAGAAAACGATATCAATCATAGGTATAATCATGATGGTAGGTTCTTTTTGTATGCCTACTGAACTACGTTTCATCGTTGACTCCTAATATATAAATCTATAATAGAACCTAATTTTTGCTCTAACTTTGCAATATCAGAATTTACTTTATCTGTACACCAACTATGGATGGCTAATGCTACGATAGCTACTGAAAGCCCCGTTGCAGTGGCAACCAACGCTTCAGATACGCCGCCTGTAATAACAGTAGGTGCACCAAGATCGCCTCCAACGGCTGCGAAGGATCGAATCATACCAACAACAGTTCCCAAAAGTCCAAGTAATGGAGCCATTGTTACCATCATGCTAAGCCAGTTAAGACCACGTTTTAAACGTTCATCCATGTAACCTACCACATCATGTAAACGGTTCTCTAAACCTTCTGCACTATATACAGACTCCACGATAGGAGACACGAATCTACTCAATGCGTCATCACTATTTTTTATAGAATTTTCTAGAGTAGACCAATTATTACTATTACGACCTGCATCAATGCTATCGGACAACTGTTGTAACTCATGATTGATGTTTCTGTACGTACGAATACGTTCAAATAAAATAGTACATGCTGCTAACATGAATAGTACAAGTGGATACATAACGAAACCACCTGCATTAAATAGGTGAATTGTATACTCCATCATAGCCTCCATATAATGTATAAAATTACGTATTATTTAACAAAAAAATGGTCATCTATATTATTAGATTAACCACCAACATTGACATTATCCTATAAAGCATGTATAAGTACAATAACCCTATACCCCCTACCGTTATGGTATTTCTATAGGATTCCATTCTAACTACATATTTCATCCACCTTAAATATACATCTATCCACCATATATAGACAACACTAAGTTATCGCATAAATAATTCATAAATATTACAAGAAATATAATAAAACCTTCTATAACAACTATATTTAACAAGATAATTTCTTATATTTTATGGTACAAACCCATTACAATTCACTTTCCATTCTCAAAAGATTCTCTGTATTTTTATGAATCTATTATTGCTTTATGAATATAATTTATTTACACATGAACAATGTTCATACTCTAAGGTTATCAATATCTTTACGGTCTATTTCTTACTCGTATATCCCTCAATACATCTTATAAACTTATTAACATATAAACTTATACTCAAACTATAAAAATTACAATCCATATAAAAAGAGGACTAAGCCTTCATGGGCTCAGTCCTCTGATTATTCTGATTATAATAACATAAATCCTTAAAGCAAATTATATGCCATTTATAACTCTCATTTATTTTTTAGCTTTATCAGCTTTTACATTTTTATTTTCTTTTACCTTTTTAGGTTTTTCTTGTTTAACCTTCACTGTTTTTTTCGCATTAACAGCAGAACCTGCAGGCTTTACAAATGCATTGTTAAGATTTGTTGCCACTTGCAATGCTACGTCCGCATTTGGCGTAGAAACAATGGATTGACCAGCTACCGTTACAGTGTCACCACTATAGGATGCAGAACCTGACGTAATTTGATTGTTATGATACAATCGTGCCAATTTACCAGCCATGTAATAAGCACGCTCTTCGCCTGTGTAGCGGCCACTACCTGCTGGAGTATAGATATTATCACCGTTTACGTACACAGTGCCATTCGATACGTTTACATGATTCCCAGAATATGTGTACATACGAGAAATATTATTGTTCACTCGATCGGACAGCTTTGGATGATTGTTAGGCGCTACCACTTGTGAAAGCCCTTCACGGTAGTGTTCCCCCACTTTATTGCGTAGTACTGCCATAGAACCAGCTGCACCACCTACATTATATGGAGATTCACTTAAAATCTTAAAGCCTAACTCATCAGCGGCTTTTTCTTGACTCATCGTAAACACTTGATTAGATAAGTAGTTACCTGCCACATTAGATAAAATAGCCGCACCTTCACTACCACCAGCGGCAATGCCGACCGCTGTAGAAAGACCGATTTGCTTCTTAGCGCCATTAATAATATCTTTATGCTCGCCATGAGAGATTTCATGAGCCATTACATAGGCCAATTGATCATCATCTAGCGTATCTAGAGCACCCTTGTTAATGGACATAACGCGACCAAGTGTGGCAAACGCATTAAACTCCTCATCAGGATTCGCATATACAACGTAGGAACGCTTTACACTAGGTGTAGCCTCTAATGTCTTCATAATACGATTAACACGCTCTTGGGCTGCACTATCGTTTAAGTAACCAGTTTTCTCTTTTGTGCGTGCCAAACTCTCCTGTTGCCCCTCTGCAGAATTATCCATTTTATTTAATGCAGTAGATACGTAAGCCATAGCAATAGCACCACCAGCTAAAGATTGTACCGCAGCAGACGCAGCATTAACAGAAGCCGTTTGCATCATAGTAGGTGTCATTGTCACTGCCATAGCAATAGATAAAGTAGCCGCTGTAATTTTCTTGTTCATTCTCTCAACCTCTTAAACAATGATATAGCTATATAATAAAACAATATAGAATGTAAAAAAACGCCAGAATTTCCACACTACCTATATAATATTACTTCATGATAAATATAGAATGAATAATGGAACAATCATTCATCTATCATAAGATGGTGCAATCTATTATGGTTAATTCAAACATTGCTAACTATTGATCTGTCGTTACTGGTTTAGCTGAAAGTACTACCGCTTCTTTACCATCTTTAGAAACAGCGCCACCATGTGTATAGCCTACTACATCAAAGCCTGCCTCAGCACACTGCTCTGCGATGCTTTCATAATTTTCATTCTTACCACGCGTACATGTAGAAAGATGTACCGTAGTAACACCTTTTTTCTTAAAAGACTCAATCTTCTTAGCTAGATCCCCACCACTATGTGTGAACCCCACCAACTCAATATCCTCATCAGCATAACGCTCAAAGGAATCCGCTTTATTCATAAATGCTTTCAAACAACCGCCACAAGAACAGCGTTGCATTGTCTCCTCATTCACGAGGACCGCAATTTTTTTAGTCATAAGACCTCCTATGAAAATATAGTATTAAAACTAGTATAACATAGCTATAAGAAAAATACGTATCTCAAAGCACGTTGACTAATGCTAATTATATATAGCTATTACCTCTACAACCTTGGCTGGAGACGGCTCTAGCAGGGTTAGCTAGTCGAAGACTAGCAAAAAGAAAAAGGCCTACCTTTAGGTAGACCTTTTTCTTTTAGTCAATCAGCGAGTCCTTATGTACGGTTCTTTCCTCCAGGATACTGGGTGTTCGTCGCTGTGGATGGACTTATGTAGCTTCGCTACATGTCCATCTTACGCTCCGAACTAAGCGATGCAGTGAATCTGTCGTCGCTTTACTCCTCCATCTTCTACTGCCCTGCTCACCAGGTACCCTGGGAGGATAGGAAGCCATACATAAAAAAGACACACCCTCAGGTGTGCCTTCAATCAATCAGCGGCTTCCTATCCTCCCAGGCCGTCTCCAGCCAAGTACTTTCGGC